>NZ_JADBUB010000225.1:0-14863 GCF_020245865.1 Microcystis sp. M169S2 | reverse complement strand
ATAACTGATAACTGATAACTGATAACTGATAACTGATAACTGATAACTGATAACTGATAACTGATAACTGATAACTGATAACTGATAACTGATAACTGATAACTGATAACTGATAACTGAAATTATTTTCCTAAAGTTAACTCCTCTTTTTTGCCGAGGATACCCTGGGGTCGCCAGATCATTAAAACCATGAGCAGCAGACCGATAATCATAATCCGTAAAGCCCCTAATTGGCTATCATTAAAAATATCTAATTGGGGCAGAATAAAGCGAGTCAGGGAATCGTAAGCCCAGAAAATTACTGATCCTAGTAAGGTGCCGGCATTGCTACCAGAGCCACCGAGAATGATAATAATCCAAGCGTTAAAAGTCAATAACGGCTCAAAATTAGTCGGGTAAATAGTGGTTAATTGCCATGCTAAAAAAGCCCCGGCTAAACCAGCGATCGCACCGCCTAACATCAAAGATTGTAACTTATACCAAAAGACATTTTTTCCCAAGGCCCGGGGAATTTCTTCATCTTCGCGGATAGCTTTGAGGATGCGTCCCCAAGGCGATCGCAAAAGTAATTCTAAACCAGTATAAACGAGAGCGAGGAGGACTAAAACTACCACCATCAGCCCCGCTTTGTAATTATAATCATTCAAGGCAATTACGCCGTTTATATACAGAAAAAGCAGTATTATCACCCCTAACAACCCCCAAAAGATTAAAGCTCTCTTTTGCGTCGGTTGATAGCTTTTACCGCTAATTTGCCCCGCTTCGCGCCATTGTCGTTGCAGATTGCGCCCCAATTGCCAGAGAGCAAAGATAGCAAGCAGGGTAAACAGGGCAATAATTAATAATTTGACGGGAAAACTGGGATTTATATCCAAAGGTAGGGGATAACGTTGTAGTCCGAAACTGCCTTTCGTTAACCAATCCTCGTTAAGCACCAGCAAACGAATTAACTCAGACACCCCGATGGTGACAATCGCTAGATAATCGGCTCTTAATCTCAGGGTGGAAAAACCGATGGCTAATCCCAACAATGCCCCTAGGATCGCCCCGACAATGGCGGCAAAAATCATCGGTACACCCTGTAAAGTCAATAAAACCGTGGCATAAGCCCCTAAAGTGGCAAAAGCAACGTGACCAAAGTTAATTAAGCCTGTAAATCCCCATTGTAGATTTAAACCGAGGGCAAAAATCGCGTAAATACCCGCCCAAATTGTCAGGGAAACTAAATAATCTGTCATCTTAAGTAAAAAGTAAAAAACGGGTTGGGGGAGTGAGGGAGTGGGGGAGTGGAGGAGTGGGGAGATGGGTAGAAAAAAACTGAAAAATCACATCTGATCACTGAAAAGGCTGATAGCTAACTGCTAGTATAATATCAGTTAAAACGGCCTCTGTAGCTCGATGGACAATTGTGACGAGCGGAGGGTGCTAGGCTATTAATAACGAAAAAACCTTGTCCTGTTAATTTCTATGCCTCTTTTGATTCTAATTGCCGATGATGACCCCGGTATCCGCCTAGCGGTCAAAGACTATTTAGAATTAGCAGGTTATAGTGTGGTAGCGGCGAGTAATGGTTTGGAAGCTTTAAATTTATTGGATACCTATCATCCCCATCTTTTGGTATCGGATATCAAAATGCCGCGTTTAGACGGTTATTCTTTGGTGACTAAGGTGCGGCAACAGCCAGAATTTAGGTTATTACCAGTAATTTTTTTAACCGAAAGAGGGTCAACAGAGGAAAGAATCCGCGGTTATCAAGTGGGTTGTGATATCTATCTTCCTAAACCTTTTGAGATGGAGGAATTAAAAGCAGTTATTCGCAATCTTTTAGAGCGATCACAAATGGTGCAAAGTGAACGTCAATATCAGAAATTAAAACCGGAAGAAAGCCCCAAAACTAGGGATGTTTTAACTTCTTCTTTACAGGACGATTTTAAGTTAACTAATCGCGAGCGGGAAGTGTTAGAACATTTAGCCCGGGGACTTTCTAACAGTGAAATTGGACAAAAACTGCATCTTAGTTCTCGCACGATCGAGAAATATGTTAGCAGTTTACTCAGAAAAACAACTACTAACAATCGCGCCGAATTGGTTCGTTTTTCCCTCGAACATAGACTAATCGATTAGCTGGAAGAAAAAACTTAAATTTTGTTTTTTACTTCCTCCAAAAGACTGCCACAGGAGTCTAAAAGTAGCTCGATTACGCGGTCAAAACCTTCACGGCCACCGTAGTAGGGATCGGGAACTTCTTTTTCTGGGTGATAACGAGCATAGTCACACATTAACTTGATCTTTTCTTGATATTTTCCTGTCCGATCTAGGGATAAAATATCTTGATAATTAGCTTTATCCATGGCTAGGATTAGATCAAAATTCTCGAAATCCTCGCGGGTAAATTGTCTAGCTGTCCCTTGCAGAGGAATACCGCGTTTTTTGGCCGCCGTATTCATGCGAGAATCGGGGGGAGAACCGATATGATAACTGGCAGTTCCTGCGGAATCACAGAGGATTTTAGCACTTAATCCTTCTTGTTCAATCAGATAAGTCATGATATTCTCGGCAGCGGGAGAACGACAGATATTTCCTAAACAGACGAAGAGTAGTTTATAAGGCATAAATTGACTGGTAGAATCATCACTAAATTGCCAATTATACGGCATTTCTAACATCCCGATAAAGATTTATCCTCAAAAAACTCCTCGCTGTCCATTAACCTAATTTTGGCTAATCCCAAGCTTTCTAAATAATCTTGCCACCCTTGGGGAGTATCTTCGATCGCTAATAATCCTAATACCCTAGCTACGTCTGCTACCCAGGGTAGGGTATGAATTCTATAACCCTGCCAGTTTACTTCTAAAGATAACCAAGCGGGAATCTCTTGGGGGTTAAATTGTTGGGAGGCAAGATAATCAGCTTGAAAGCAGTAAATCCGAGGTGGTTTTTGACTCTCTAACAAGGTTAAACACTCCTTCTAATCTGGACATTAATCTCTTTCCTCATATTTTAGGGGAACCTCAGCATAATTTCTGTTAAATATGAACTTCTCTTGTCAAGAAATGATTAAAAAAAAACTGATAACTAGGCCGAGTTTCCCCAAGGCAATTTACCCTTAATTCTCCCCTAAGCGAGGACGAATAATTAAATAAATTGCCGGACCGATTAGAGGCAATAGGGAAATTACCGGGAACAGGAAAGGATTTTTTAATCCCCGTCGGGTTAGATCATCTTGCAGCAAAATTGGACATAATAGGGTTAAAAGACAGAAATCTAAACTCATAACATGAATAAAACGGCTAGTTTGCCACTGATGCCAAAAATCAGACCAATTGCCGTTAATTAATCCGTAAGCGATTAAAATTGCCGCAGTAATTAGGGCAATTACTCCTAACAAAGGTGAGTCTAAAAGTTTAATGACCAGATTTTTTTTACCAGTAAAATTGCTGTTAGGTTGACGGAGAGTTAGATAGGGTAAAATAGCGAAAGCACCCACGGCAAAGGAGGCAAAAGCAAAGGGCCAAGCGATGATTTTTTGGTCACGACCATCGATAATTAAAAGGCTAGTGTAGATAAGTGGCCAAATTCCCATCAGGTTAAAAAGAGCGATAATTAACGGGTTAATATCTTGCCATTTACCAGTGGAAAGATTGATAATTAAATTTATTGTATCTGGTTGGTCGGGGGGTGCTAGTAAAAAAGCGTATAATCCGAAGCATAACCAAAGTAACCCGAGAATAATTTTTGTTAACATGGGAGTAGATAATTAGGTTAATTGAGTAATGGGAGTCCAGCAGATATTTTAGTAGAAAATTGATCAAAAGATCAAGGGATATTACCTAATCAATGATCGCTAAGTAGGTAGGCGTTAAAAATTATCAGATGCCCCCCTTATTAAGGGGAGATCCCCCCGCCTATCGGCACCCCCCTTATCAAGGGGGGCAGGGGGGATCGAACCTAAAATCCATTTTTAATTTAATTATAACCAGCTACTTAATTTTTAGGGAAGAAGACGGGAATTCATGGTTTCTGCTGGGTTAATTTCTGTACTTTGAGAGTGGAGTAAGCGAGTTTGTTCGAGGATAGTTTCTAAGTCTTCATCCGAGAATTCTTGTACATAGTTTAATTTGACTTCTTCTAGGAAGATAATTAATAACATCTCGATTCTTTCTAGACTGTGACGGGATTGTAATTCCCCGGCGAGAGATTGCCCGAAACGTTGGACTAATTGCTGCAATAAACGCTCAAAAACTTCGTCTTCTTGGGTGATCTTGTCAGCTATATTAACAAAGGATTGATACAATTGACTAGATAGGCGATTGCTCAAGTCAGTTTTTAACCCTTTCATGCCGGGTAATCGCAATAAGCTCTGATAAGCGGGAGTTTGACTGAGAATTTTCTCGATATTGTATTTAATTAAAGCTTCTGCTTCTGGTTTAACTTGCGGTAAAACCTTGTCAACAGTGCTATTAACTACTAACCGAAAAATTTCGATAACTTCATTAGTATCATTGAGATTATTATATCCACCATTAAGGGATCGATCAATAAATTTTTCCACTTGTCCTCGTCGAATATATTCCTGAATTTTATTAATAATTCTCAGGACAATTATCTCAGTAATATCTTTAGAAATTAGCGCAACTAAGCCTTTAACTGCCTGTTCTTTAATCAACCTTAAGTTAATAATTTTAACTTGATCTAGGCGAATAACGGTAGGAATAAATCGCAACCATCTCCAGATAGGAACAAACAGAAAAATATCATACCATCGCCATAACATAGCCTCGCGCCAACGCAGACCTTTATGAGTGCGAGCAATCCACCAAGTTCTCAGCATAAATTCCCAGAAAAAGATGGTTCCAAAGAAAAAATCGATCGCCTCAAAGTTATCTATCGGTCTCCCATCTTCTCCTAGGGGACGAAAATAATTAGTTTCTATTAAAGGTTGAATTTCTTGATTAAAAAACTTCAACTCTTTTTCCCAATTTTGACTAAGATAATCCCAAGTCCAAAACTTCTGAAAGGCTGCTTTTGCGGAAACATTTTCCGTTTTAAAAACCCGCAAGCGCATTTTATTTTTAATCTTCTCTAAAGTCCCAGTTTTCTCGGCAGAGACAAAGGGATTATTATCGACCATATTGACACTTTTTTGCCGCAAATTTTCTAAAATTTTCTCAATCTCTTGGCGATATTCTTGCAGATTAAACTCTGGGTTAAAGACCTTTTGATTAATTATTTGATTGAGTTTATCAACCGTCTCTAAATATTCACTGGTACTGCGATAGGGTTTAATTCCTTTCACCACATCATAATTAGCGATTCCTTTAACAAAGGGAATTTCTAGGGGTTTGTCGGGAGGTATTTGTAATTCTTGAAAGGCAATCGGCCCGAGTTGTATTGGTTCATTAAATCTTAATAAGGTTATTTGCAAGCGTCCCTGTAACCAAAAATCTCGCAGGGGAATATAGGTTAAATCGAAAATAACCAGAATATAATTACATAACACCAATAGGGCCATGCAAGTCTCAAAGAGATTGCGCGGGGAAAAACGACGGTTTCTGCTCACGGGGGTTTTAGTCAAAGTCATCGGTCTAGAAAGCACACTTTGACTATGGTAAACCGAAAACGCCTAATTTTTTGAACCAAAAACGATAGAAGTAGTGAAAAAAGAGCGGTTAAACTTAGTTCCGCCTCAGCAATTAATAGATGTAGTCTTCTATTCTGTGATAGCATCCCAGCAGATTCAGTTAAGCAGTTAAGTAGCTGGTTATAATTAAATTAAAAATGGATTTTAGGTTCGATCCCCCCTGCCCCCCTTGATAAGGGGGGTGCCGATAGGCGGGGGGATCTCCCCTTGATAAGGGGGGTGATCTGACAACTTTTAACGCCTACCTACTTATGTCTTTAGCTTAACTTTACTAGCGCAACCCTTTTAACTTTTCTGTCCTTTACTAGGCATTGTAACTCGATCTCATCAGACGTTATACAATAAATCTTGTCCCTCGATCGCATTGTCCCATGACTACCCCCTTCACTGCCGCAGAAATTGCCTCAGAAGGCATCAAACCCGAAGAATACGAAGAAATAGTCAAAAGACTGGGAAGACACCCCAACAAAGCCGAATTAGGAATGTTTGGCGTGATGTGGTCGGAACACTGCTGTTATAAAAACTCCCGGCCGCTGCTCAAACAATTCCCCACCACCGGCGAAAAAATTCTCGTCGGACCGGGAGAAAATGCCGGAGTAGTGGATTTAGGCGATGGATTGCGATTAGCCTTTAAAATCGAGTCCCATAATCATCCTTCTGCGGTGGAACCGTTCCAAGGTGCCGCTACTGGAGTCGGAGGCATCCTGCGGGATATTTTTACCATGGGGGCCCGTCCTATTGCTATCCTCAACTCCCTTCGTTTTGGTAACTTGCAAGATGCCCGCAATCGTCGCATTTTTGCCGGAGTCGTGGAAGGAATAAGTCATTATGGCAATAGTGTCGGCGTTCCCACGGTGGGCGGTGAGATATACTTTGATAATGCCTACAATGGCAATCCCCTAGTTAATGCCATGGCTTTAGGGCTAATGGAAACCGAGGAAATCGTTAAATCTGGGGCAAAAGGCCTGGGAAACCCGGTTTTATACGTTGGTTCTACCACCGGCCGCGACGGTATGGGAGGGGCGAGTTTTGCCAGCGCCGAATTAACCGATAAATCTATGGATGACCGGCCCGCAGTGCAAGTGGGCGACCCTTTTCTGGAAAAATCCCTGATAGAAGCTTGTTTAGAGGCATTTAAGACCGGTGCGGTGGTGGCGGCCCAGGATATGGGGGCTGCCGGGATCACCTGTTCTACCTCCGAGATGGCAGCCAAGGGAGGGGTGGGAATTGAATTAGATCTCGATAAAATCCCCGTCCGGGAAACCGGGATGGTTCCCTACGAATATCTGCTATCGGAATCCCAAGAAAGAATGTTATTTGTGGCAGAATCGGGACGAGAAGGCGAATTAATCGAGATTTTCCATCGTTGGGGACTTCAGGCTGTGGTCGCTGGCCAGGTAATTGCAGAACCGATCGTCCGTATATTATTTAAAGGGGAAATTGCCGCCGAAATTCCTGCCACGGCCCTAGCGGATAATACTCCTATCTATCATCGGGAATTACGGGCAGAACCGCCAGAATACGCCCAAAAAGCTCAATTATGGGAAGATGCCACTATTCCTATTCCCGAATCCTATAACGAGATTTTATTAAAACTGCTGGATAGTCCCTCGATTGCATCAAAACGCTGGGTTTATCGTCAATATGATCATCAAGTCCAGAATAACACCGTTATTCTCCCCGGTGGAGCCGATGCGGCCGTGATTCGCGTGCGTCCTCTGGGTGCTAATCCCGCAAATTCTCGGCGAGGTGTAGCGGCGACTACAGATTGTAATCCGCGATACGTTTATCTTGATCCCTATAACGGAGCTAAGTTGGCCGTGGCGGAAGCGGCCAGAAACCTTAGCTGTGTTGGTGCTGATCCCATTGCTGTCACGGATAATCTCAATTTCGGAAGTCCAGAGAATTCAATCGGTTATTGGCAATTAGCCACTGCTTGTCAGGGTATTGCCGAAGCTTGTCGGGAAATGAATACACCAGTGACTGGGGGTAATGTCTCTTTGTACAACGAAACCGTTGATGCAGCTGGCAGCCCCCAGTCTATTTATCCCACTCCCGTGATTGGGATGGTGGGATTAGTGCCGGATATCGGGCAAATTTGCGGGCAAGGTTGGCAAAAAGCGGGGGATTTAATCTATATTTTGGGTTTCTCTTTGCCAACTATCGGCGCTTCCGAATATTTAGCCGTTATTCACGGTTTGGTGACGGGAAAACCGCCGGTAATTGATTTTGAGTTAGAAAGAAAGGTACAAGCGGCCTGTCGTCAGGGAATTCGCGCTGGTTGGGTGAAATCTGCCCACGATTGCGCCGAGGGAGGTTTAGCCACTGCTCTGGCAGAATGCTCTATTAGTGGCCAATTAGGGGCGGAAATTGACCTTTCTTGGCAGCATCAAGGCCGTTTTGATGCGGTGTTATTCGGGGAATTAGCTAGTTGCATTATCGTCTCCGTTTCCCCCGAAAATCAGCAAGATTGGGAAGAATATCTAAAGACACAATTGGGAGACTATTGGCAAATAACCGGCAAAGTTAGCAAAAAAAGCGATAATCTTCGGATTTTTGACCGGGATAAACAACCGGCGATCGATGTTAGTCTAGAAACTATACAGCAAGTTTGGTCAAAAGCGATCGAAAGAAGGCTGTAATCTTGAGGCCGTCAGCTAGATAAGATGGCCGATTATATCGGTAAATAAAGGCTGATAGCTGATAAATAAATCGTTAAAAGAAGATTAAGATCGGTTAAGATTTTGTTACCAAAGTATTCTGCAGCCCCAACCCTCCCATGTCTAGCCATCCCGACTCATCTGTATCTTTTGCCAGTGTCGATAAGCCTGAAGAAGCCTGTGGAGTTTTTGGACTCTATGCCCCCGAGGAAGAAGTAGCAAAACTGACCTACTTCGGACTCTATGCCCTGCAACACCGAGGACAGGAATCGGCAGGTATTGCCACCTACGACGGGGAAACGGTGCATTGTTACAAGGAAATGGGCTTAGTTTCCCAAGTTTTTAACGAAACTGTCCTTAAAACCTTGCCGGGTACTCACGCCGTCGGTCATACTCGTTACTCTACCACTGGTTCTAGCCGTCGCGCCAATGCCCAACCTGCTGTGATCGAAACCCGTTTGGGTAAACTTTCCTTAGCACATAACGGCAATTTAGTCAATACTTTTGAGTTAAGAAATGTATTAGAAAAGCGCGGTTGTGATTTCGGCACCACCACCGACTCGGAAATGATCGCCGTCGCTATCGGTCAGGAGGTGGATAGTGGCAAGGATTGGATAGAAGCGGCGATCGATGCCTTTAGCTATTGTAGCGGGGCTTACAGCCTTGTTATCGGCACACCGACGGGAATTATCGGGGCGCGGGATCCCAATGGTGTCAGACCCTTAGTAATTGGGGTTTTGCAAGAAGAAGGTAATCCCTCCCGTTATGTTTTGGCTTCGGAAACCTGCGGATTAGATATTATCGGGGCCGATTATCTGCGGGATGTGCAGCCGGGGGAATTAGTTTGGATTAGTGAAGATGGCTTATCTTCGGTGGATTGGGCCATTAAACCGGAGAAAAAATTATGCGTTTTCGAGATGATTTATTTTGCTCGTCCCGATAGCATTGTCCACGAGGAATCTTTATATACTTATCGGGTACGTTTGGGGGAACAATTAGCCAAAGAGTCGCCGGTAGAAGCAGATATGGTGATGGGAGTTCCCGATTCGGGTATTCCAGCTGCGATCGGATTTTCGCGCATTTCTGATATTCCCTACGCGGAAGGATTGATTAAAAATCGTTATGTGGGACGGACTTTTATTCAACCAACCCAACACATGAGAGAGTCGGGGATTAAGATGAAATTGAATCCTTTAAAGGATGTTTTACAGGGAAAAAGAGTTATTATTGTTGATGATTCGATCGTGCGGGGAACCACTAGCCGGAAATTAGTTAAAGCTTTACGGGATGCTGGAGCAAGAGAAGTTCACATGAGAATATCTTCTCCTCCGGTGACTCATCCCTGTTTTTATGGCATTGATACGGACAACCAAGAGCAATTAATTGCGGCAACTAAATCGGTGGCGCAAATTCAGGCACAAATCGGGGTGGATAGTTTAGCTTATCTCAGTCAAGATGGAATGTTAACAGCAACGAAGGAAGATCCGAAAACCTTCTGTACTGCCTGTTTTAATGGCGATTATCCGATTCCTGTACCTGATAATGTTAAGCGATCGAAGTTGATCTTAGAAACAGTTAAATAGGGGTTGCTGAATAAATCTAAAAACCTTGCTGGGTAAGACTTTTAGACTTTTTATCAATCAAAAAGTACCAGAGATGGGAGTGATCGGGGGGAAAATTCAGGGACTTTTTCCCTGAAAATTAGGTAATTGACCAGGTGAAAATCGGTAAAACCCTACACCCCACACCCCACACCCTGTCCCCACGAATAACTTTTTGCCGCAAACCCTAAATAGCCTCAAGGCTAAATCCTCTGAAAACAATCGGCAATTTCCTGGGGAGTTAAAAGAGAATTAGGATAACCGGAAAGTTGTCCTAATTTTTGTGCCAATAAAACTGCTTGGGGTGGAGTTAGATAGGTTTTGGCTAAGAGATCGGTTTGATGATAAGCTTGCCGGATTGGGGCATCTAAAAGGATAGTTCCTTGACCCATAATAATTACTCTTTCGGCGTATTCTGGCATTAAATAGAGATGATGGGTGATCACAATCACGGTTTTGCCCATCTGGTGTAATTGACGACTCACCTCTAAAATTGCCTTAGCCCCTTGGTAATCTTGGCCGGTGGTGGGTTCATCAAAGACCACTATACGCGGTTCCATGGCTAAAATTGCCGCAATCACTACCCGCGCTCGATCGCCTTTTGGTAAGGAGAGAGGATGATAGAATCGATATTCTAGCAATCCCATGGCTTCTAGACTTGCTTTCGTGCGTTGGGTGACGATTTCTGGAGGATAACCGAGATTAGTCAGGGCAAATGATACTTCTTTCTCGACAGTGGTGTTAAAAATCTGATTATCGGGATTTTGGGCCACATAACCGATCGAACGAGCTAAATCACTGACAGAAAAGCTAGCGATCGAACGTCCGTCAATCATAACTTGACCGGTGGTTGCCGAGAGAAGATTGAGAAAATGCTTGACTAAAGTGCTTTTTCCTGCGCCATTTTGACCGATAATCAGCAGATATTCCCCTTCAGCAATATCGAGGGACACATCCCGCAAAGCGGTAGTACCATCGGGATAGGTATGACAGAGATTTTTTACCCTCAGTATGGGGTTTAAGGGGTCAGAAACCGATGATAAGGGAGGGTTTGGTGTTATTTGATGATAAAAGGATTTAAGCTCGTTTAAACCAGCAAAACCGCGGTCTAGGGTGACAGGAATGGACTCAATCGCCCCGATTTTCTGCTCGATCAAGGCAAAAGTAGTGGCCACTTGCGGGGGACGCAGGGCATTTTCCTGTAAACGTTGTACTTGGGAGTAGATCTCTGCCGGGGTTCCCATGGCTTCGATCGCACCCTCCCTTAATAGTACCAGGCGATCGGCATATTCGGCCATTTCCTCGGCCGCGTGGGAGACCATCACAATAGTGACACCGAGATGGCGATTTAACTCCTTAATGGTGGCGAAAACTTCCTGGGATCCCACCGGATCCAGTTGGGAGGTGGGTTCATCGAGAATTAACAAAGCGGGCTGAACTGCGAGAGCGGCGGCGATCGCTAATCGTTGTTTTTGTCCTCCCGATAGTTCCCCGGGGGATTTTTTTTCCATTCCCTCTAACCGGACTGCCGCTAAAACTTTGGGAATACGCGCTTTAATTTCCTCTCGCGGTAGCCGTAAATTTTCTAAGGTAAAAGCGATTTCATTTTCTATGGAAGTGGCTAAAAGTTGTGTTTCGGGATCTTCAAATACTGCCCCCACATAGCGGGCCAAGGTGCTAACGGGATGGGTTAAAGTATCTAAACCGGCTACCGTTGCATAACCAAAAAAACGCCCTCCGTAAAATTGGGGGACAATACCGTTAAGAGTTAAACAGAGAGTAGTTTTTCCCGCACCTGTGGGCCCGATAATACCTAAAAATTCTCCTCGATGAATTGCTAAAGAGATATTTTTAAGCACTAGATTGGAGGATTCGGGATAAATATAGGAAACTTTCTCTAATTGGGCAATGATTTCCATTATCGGTGGGGAATAGAAGACGGGAGTGGGGTAGATAGGGAGATATTTTTCAGGGAAATGCGAGTTAGGGACGCTTCTATTTTCCGCTATTTTGATCGATGAACTCGATTATCACACAGGTGGCCGAGTACGCTGTCAATTTTAAAACTATCAGAAGATTTAAGCTAAGACGTATTTAAAGGCTGCATCTGATTTTTGTAAATCTACTGAGTTGGGATTTTTAAAGGGAAACTATCTTCTAAAATTGGTCATTGCTTCCGATTTTACCACTCAATCTAAGCCTTTGGGGGGTAGAACCCCCCAAACCCCGGAGCGCATTAGTTTTTCGGTGGGATGCTTACAGGCAGCTGCTGATACATTTGTCATCATTTAAGAGTCACTGATAATTGCTGATTTTCGGTATTTCTGCAATTGTACCAGTGACTCCTCGCCCGTTCGCATAAAAACTTAATATTTCTACTCTTGACAAATTTGCTGTAAGGTGCTAAAAAAATCGGGGTAGGAAATGCCAGCTGCTTCAGCGCGATGGATAGTGGTGGGTTGACGGGAATTGAGGGCAGCGATCGCTAGACTCATGGCAATGCGATGATCGGTAAAACTGTCCACTTCCGTGCCGACTAGGCCCGTACCGCCGGTAATCTCTAAACCATCGGGTAATTCCCTTACTTTTGCCCCTAGGCGATCGAGTTGGGTGGCCATCACCGTCAGGCGATCGCTTTCCTTCACCCGTAATTCCTCGGCATCCTTGATAATTGTCGTTCCTTGCGCAAAAACCGCCGCTACTGCCAAAATCGGAATTTCATCGATCAGACGGGGTATAATCTCACCAGCGATCGTGGTTGCCTGTAGTGGACTGGATTTCACCCGCAGATCCGCCACCGGTTCCCCCGTCACCACCCGTTGATTTTCGAGGGTGATATCTGCTCCCATTGCCTGTAAAACCTGTAAAACTCCGGTTCTAGTCGGGTTTATTCCCACATTTTCGATTAATAACTCGGAATTAGGCACGATTGCTCCCGCTACCAACCAAAAGGCCGCCGAACTGATATCCCCGGGTACAATCACCGTTTGTCCAGTTAAAGTGGGATAACCCGTCACCGTGACGCTATTAGTCTCCCCATCCACCTTAATATTTGCCCCAAAAGCGCGCAGCATCCGTTCACTGTGATCGCGAGATAAAGCGGGTTCCGTGATCGTGGTTTTCCCCTCGGTTAACAGTCCAGCGAGGAGAAGACAGGATTTCACCTGTGCAGAAGCAACGGGAGAATAGTAGTGGATCGGTTGCAGAGATTCCCCAGAAACGGCTAAAGGAGCCAAAGAATTAGCTTTTCTGCCCCAAATTTGCGCCCCCATTTCCTTGAGGGGTTTCACCACCCTGGACATGGGACGCGATCGCAGGGAAGCATCACCGGTGACGACAAAAAAACGGTCCCGATGACCGGCCAATAATCCTAACATCAAGCGGATCGTCGTGCCGGAATTGCCCGCGTCAAGGATTTCTAAGGGTTCCTCAAGATTGCCTAAACCCCTACCTTTGACGATCACTTTCTCGCTGTTGAGTTGGGAAATTTCCACACCCATGGCACGAAAACAACTAGCGGTACTGCGGGGATCTTCGCCCAATAATAACCCATGAATAACGGTTTCTCCTTCAGCGATCGCTCCTAACATCAGGGAACGATGGGATATGGATTTATCGCCGGGGATAGTGATTTTTCCCCGTAATCCCGTGATTTTGGCTGGATCGATGACTAAATCTTGATGGGATTGAAGGGGGTTAAGGGTGACAATAGACATGATCGTTAGGCAGATGAAGACAAGCTCGATCTATTTTCCCCTTTTACCTCGCCCTTTCCTTGTCAAGTTATGTAAAGAATATTAAGCTAGGGTGACAGTTGATTGTTCTGGTGTGACAGGAACAAGTGAATGGAACGAACCACAGAGACACAAAGGACACAGAGATCGATCGCTCCCGTATTAGGTTAAACTTATCACACAAATAATAAGAGAGCCGCCGATTTTCCCCTAACCCTAGTATTTTTTACTAAAATGACTGCTATGATCATTTCAGATAAGTCTGATACAATCTAGACCAGTTCAACCCTTATGAACTCTGGCATTGATATTCTCAATCTTAATTGAAATGACTAAACTGATAACTGATAACTGATAACTGATAACTGATAACTGATAACTGATTATGTCTCGTCGTCAACTGTTGAGTTTTTTAATTGCAGTAATTCTGGCATTTTTTGCCCTTATTCCCGATGCTAACGCTTTAGGTGGCCCCCAACCCCCTTTAAATCAACCGGCACCCGATTTTAGCCTACCGACTAACACGGGAGAAGGGAATATTTCCCTATCGGATTATCGGGGTAAATGGGTAGTTTTGTATTTTTATCCCAAGGATTTTACCCCAGGCTGTACCCTAGAAGCGCGGCGTTTTCAGCAGGATTTGCCGAAATATATGGCTAAAAATACGCAAGTTTTAGGGGTAAGTGCCGATGATGTCGATTCTCATGCGGAATTTTGTGACTCGGAGGGGTTAAAATTTCCCTTACTGGCAGATACTACCGGAGATGTTAGTAAAGCCTATGGTTCTTGGATGGGTTATGTTTCCCTGCGCCATACCTATCTTATCGATCCGCAGGGGATTTTAAAAGAGATTTATTTAGGGGTAAATCCTGCCATTCACAGCGCCGAAGTTTTAGCACGTTTAGAGGAATTACAGGCGACTTCTTGATTTTGACAAGCAAGAATGCCGATGGAGGGGTTTTTACTCCAAAGGCATCTCTAATTTAGCAGTGAAAGTTATTGGTCAAGCAGTTAAGATTGGGTAATATAATCATCATTAACCAATCGGACTTAATTTATTACTGATTATCAGCTTTGAAAGACTTCTGGCGTTGCATAATAGAGATATGAATGGAGGAAATCAAAATGCAATGCCCTGAATGTAAATCTACCCATATCCGTAAAAATGGCATCAATAAACAAGGTAAACAAAATCCTATTTGTGTAACCTGTGGCCGTCAATTTATT
>NZ_JADBUB010000224.1:0-6723 GCF_020245865.1 Microcystis sp. M169S2 | reverse complement strand
TTTAATACAGCTTCTTGGGGTGGATTTAGTCCTGATTCAACTGGTAAAGATATAGGACAATTTGTTGACGTTAATGGCGATAGCAAACAAGATTATGTTGTTGTCTGGAATGCAAGTGGAAAGCGAACTTTTGCCACATATATAGCCACAAAAAATCTTGACAATCTCCGCAATCAATACTATCCCGAACTCAACAACCCCACCACCCTCGCCACCCTTCAACAACAAATCAACGACCAACAAACCCAATCCCAACAAGAAATCGACCAACTAAAAAACAGCATTAGCCAAAAACAAGCTGAAGCCGCCGCTTCCATCTCCCAAGCCGACTGGTATCAAGAAAAATCCGCTTTTTATTGGGAACAAAGCCGTAAACAAGGACCCACTTGGATCGAATACCGAGAATCTAGAGGACGTTCTGGACGCAGTGAAACCGTTACAATCACCCACGTTGACCATTATTGGATTATCTGGGATACCTACACCAAACAAGCGACCGCCCTCCGAGAACACGCCGCCCAACTCCTTAAAGGAGTCGAAACCGATACATTAAATAAAGATACCACCACCACCATCCTCGACCAATGGAACAAAGCCAGGGCCGTCGCCAATGAAGCCGCCCTCAGCCAAAGCGAATTTATCCACCTCCTGCAACAACTGGAAGCAGAAAGAAAACTCAGCGAAGACAAAATCGCCCAAATAAGTGACTGGGAAAAACTCCTCCCCATCCTGCAAACCCAACTCGAAATAGCCACCCAAGATGCAACCACCGCCACTACCAACGTC
Source organism: Microcystis sp. M169S2 (assembly GCF_020245865.1). Classification (NCBI taxonomy): domain Bacteria; kingdom Bacillati; phylum Cyanobacteriota; class Cyanophyceae; order Chroococcales; family Microcystaceae; genus Microcystis; species Microcystis sp. M169S2. The sequence goes on along the minus strand of NZ_JADBUB010000224.1, from coordinate 5,937 downwards.
CAAAAAGAAACCGGCGAATACCAAACCAGTAAAGACAACTATCTAACCGCCCTCAACAGCGTCCTAGAAAAACGCGCCGAACTGCAAACCAAAACCCAACTTCTGCAACAAGACATCACCGCCGCCAAAAATTGGGTGACACAACAAACCACTTACCTCGCTGACGAACTCACCCAAACCCAAACCCTCATCACTCAACTGCAAACCCAGCGGGATTTGATCCCCCCAACCTCCCTTGATAATGGGGGCGACGAAAACCTCACCAAAAAAGCCCAATTAGACCAATCCATCCAACTCCTCACCCAAAAACAAACCGTCCTCACCTCCCAACAAGCCACCCTCACCCAAAAACAGACCCTCCTCTCAACCCAAGAACAGGTACTCCTCACCGAGTATCAACTCCTTGATGCGACTCTCGCCAGTCCCGACAAAGACACCAGCACCCTCGAACAACAACTCACAGATACCAGGAAAACCCTCGCCGAAGTCCAAAAACTCGCCGAACAAGCCGAAGCCAGTAGCCAAGCTTTAACCGCAGTAATGGACGACCTGCAAGCCTCTCTCCTGCTGCAAAATGACAAATACCTCGCCGCCATCAAAGATAAACAACAGGGACTCAAAAAACTCCTAGAAGCCACTGAACTCGAAAAAAATTACACCCTCCAAGCCACTACTAAACGCCAAGAATTAAACAGCTTTGAAAGCCAACTGCTGACTATTCTTAAACAAGCCAACGATGCCGGAAGCCAAGAAGCCGCCCAACTTCTGGAAGTTGCCAACGCCAACAATATGGCCACCGCCGCCGAATTGTATTACAAAGATTATCGAGATTTAGCCAGCGATAAAGGTGGCGGTTGTTCAGGAGGAATTGCCCGCCCCGAAGATTTAATCTTAGCCGATAAATACTATGCCGAAATGCAGCAATATCGGCAACTGCAACAACAGGCGCAACAACAAGCCAGCCAATTTACCGCCCTTCGTCAAGCTGCTGAAAATCAAATTACCCTCTTAGAAGGACAAAAAGCCCTCGCCACCCAAGAATTGGCCCAACTTCAACAAAGTATCGGCAATTCTCAAGAAGCAATTGAGGCCCATAAACAAGAAATCGCCGTTGCTGAATTTCGTATAGATGCCCTATCCCAACTGAAAGACTGGACAAATCAAACCTTATTGCAAGTTCTTTCCGTTGAAAAATTCAACTTAGCGCAGGCACAATTAGAACAAGAAATCGCCCAAAAACGCGGTCAATTGATTGATGATGCGGTGGCAGCCCAGTTAGAAAAACAACGGTTAGATATTCAACGCGATCGTCAAATTGCCGTCACCAAACTGGAACAATTAAACCAACTTAACACCGAAGAAGCACTCCAGCAAGCGATTAATAACCTCCGCACCGACTTAGGGATTAACCCGATTGCCAATATCATCACCCAAGCTGACTATAAAGGACAACTCGCTGGCATCTTAGCCGATTTAGATGCCCTCAAACAAAAACAGCCCAGCTTACCTGCTGAATTGCAGAGCATATTAACAGCAACTCGTCAAGATATTCATGCTGCTTTACAGGGGAAAGAAGCAGCGACAATTCAGGATAATTTGCTGAAAACAGTTGATGGTTTAATTGAGCAGAATAATAAACTGAATGCTGAAGTTACGAAATTAGACCAAGAAGAACAGCAATATTTAGGCATTCTGAAACAATCAGAAACCGACCTCAAGGGAGCCAGTAAAGCACTCTATGATGAGATTCAGAAAACAGGGGTATTAAATCAAGAAAAAGAGTTACTCAGTCAGCAGAATTTAGAGATACTTTATAAGATTGGCTATGCTCAAGGTGCAGTTGATTTATCCGATGATTTAGCGCGACAATCTCAACAGCTTTTAAGTCAGATTATTGAGGGGCGAATTAAAGAACGCAAAGTCAGAAAGAAAGCCTTTGTTAATGAGATTCTGGGGACTGTTACTCTTGTTGTTGCTCTTGCCGCTGCTGCTATTACTGGTGGAGTTGCATTAGCTGGACTTTCCCAAGGATTAACCTTATCGGCTGCTTTATCAGCAACAGGACAATTTGCTTCTTATATTAGCGTCGCTTCAACTTTACAGGCTGTCGGAGCATCTTTAAGTGCTGTTCAAGCCGCCTATAATGGGGATTTAGAGGGAGCAATTTTTAACGCAGGCATGGCAGCATTAGGATTTGCAGAAGTTGGCGGATTTAAGCTTCCTTCTAGTTTACAAATAGGAGGTATTGAGACATTTAAAGATGTACAAAAAGTCGTTTCCAGTTCTTATTATGCTTATAAAGCAGTTGAATCTGGTGATAATTTATCTGCTTTTCTCAATGCCTTAAATGTTCTAAAAGTAGCTTTACCCATTCCACAATCTCCGTATGATTATTTATCTCAAGCAGCTTTAAGTATTAATAGCGGTGTTCAATTAGCAGAAGATGATAACTGGTTAGGAGCGGCATCTAGTTTCCTTTCCGCAACATTTTCACTAGCTTCAGGATTGAATGGACAGAAAGGAAGTTTTGGCATTGACTTGGGAATTTCTACGCAGATTCTCGATATTATCAGTACAGTAGAATTGGCAACAAATGTTACTGCTGGCATTAAGGCAATTACTGATGATGGCAGTCTTAATGGCTGGTTAAACGGTGTTCAAACTCTTTCTAATTCTCTGCTTAATTATTATGGCGAACAAGACAAGATCGATCAACTAACAGACTTCAAAAAGCAGTTACTATTGCAAAAACTTTTAAAAGAACCCAATTTAAAAGACGAAAAAGTAAAAGAGCTTATTGGGAAGTATGGAATTGAGAATGTCTTCTCTAGAATTGACCAAGGCGGTGAGGTGATCTATATTACCAAAGATTTTGTTATTAACGATAACAACAAAGGTGGATTGATTATTCAAGGTGAACTTGACAAACAGAAACCAACTATATTAGTTACATTTGGTTGGCTTAATGATGCTACTCCTGAATGGAGTTTTAACGTTGCTCAACTTCTTTCGTCTGTATATCCCGATCACAATATTATAATTGGTGATTGGTCAGAACTAGCTCAAAACGTGAATTATCTAGGTGCCGCTTCAGATACTAAGTTAGCAGGTCAAAAAATAGCTGAAAGTCTCCATACATTAGGAGTACAATTTAGTGATTTAACTGTTATAGGTCACAGCTTAGGGGCGCAAGTAGCCGCAAGTATTGGAGAATATGCTAAAAACAATGGGTACGGAGAGGTAAAACAAATTGTAGGATTAGATCCCGCACGCCCTGGATTTGAGAGCGGCTTCAAAGTGTTTTCAGCCAGCTTAGATACAACGGATGCTAAAAAAGTAACGTTAATTCGCAGTGACTATGACTGGATTTTTTCATTGGGCTACAGAAATGCCTTACCAGGAAGCCAAGATATTCAACTAACTCCTAAAATGTTGGATGATCTGCAAAAAACTTACAAAGGAATTGACGATCATCATAGTGCTATAGCATTTTTGATCGATTCTTTAAAAGATGGGAATACAATAGAAAATTTAGATCAATTTTATCAGAAGCAAAATCATGGTGAAGTACAGCAAAATATACCTAAAAATAATTCAGATGTGTTAGCTAGTATTAAAATTAGTAATGAAGTAAATAGTCCCTTCAAAGACTTCAATCAATCATCGGGTCTTTCTTTTGGTGCATCAGACAAAAGTAATGAAAAACTAACTCTTTTAGATCCCCTTGTTATTGATTTAGAGGGAAATGGCTTGGACGTTAGTAATGTCAAAAATTCTAGTATTTTCTTTGACATAGATGCGGACGGCTACGCCGAAAACACCGCCTGGACAACCGACGGCATCCTCACCCTCGACCTCAACCGTGACGGCAAAATCAACAACATCACCGAAATCTTCTCCGAGCGCTACAACAACGGAACCGCCCCATCAGGACTCGCCGCCCTAGCCACCCTCGACAGCAACCACAACGGCATAATATCCGCCACCGATACCCAATTCAACCAAATCCTCGTTTGGCAAGACCTCAACCAAGACGGCATCAGCCAAGCCAACGAACTGAAAACCCTCACCCAACACGGCATCAACAGCATCAACCTCAACGGAATCACCACCGAAACCGTCCAAGACGGCAACATCATCCGCAAACAATCCCTCTTCAACCGCAACGACGGAACCAGTGGCATCATCGCCGATGTCGCCTTCCTCGTCACCGAAACCGGCTTTAAAACCACCCAAACCGCTAACGGTGTCCAAATCATCGCCGAAAACGACAGCGCCACCTCCCTCACCATCTTCAACGACACCGCCAACCACACCCTCAACCTCTTCGATGCTAAAGTCCAAATTGCGATCGGTAGTACCGGTAACGACACCTTCTACACCACCGGAAGCGAAGGCGTATTCCTCTCCGGTGGCGACGGCAACGATACCCTCACAGGTGGAAACGGTAACGACTGGATAATCGGCGATACAGGCGCGGATCAACTGATTGGCGGCGCAGGTAACGACATCCTCTACATCGACGCACAAGATACAGTCATTAAGGGTGGCGAAGGACAAGATATTGCCATAGTCACCACCAATCAAGCTATCACCCTCGATCTCGGACTCAGTAGCCTAGAAATGGCGCTGGGTAACGACGGTAACGACACCTTCACCAACTCCAGTACCGTCAGTGTCACCATCGATGGAGGTAAAGGCGACGACACCATTAAGGGCGGAACTGGTGATGATGTACTAATAGGAGGAGAAGGAAGCGATCGCCTTCAGGGAAATCTAGGTAATGATAATTTAGGGGGTTCAGATGGCAATGATGCCCTAGATGGCAATCAAGGCGATGACACCCTCAACGGCGGTAATGGAGATGACCTCCTTAACGGACAAGAAGGGAAAGATAGCATCAATGGTAATAGCGGAAATGACACTCTTAACGGAGGCGATGACAACGATATTCTTAGTGGCGGTGAAGGTAACGACTCCCTCAATGGTAGTCCGGGAGATGATAGCCTCAATGGCGATATTGGTAACGACATCCTTAACGGTGGCGATGGCAATGATACCCTCAATGGCGGGGAGGGGGATGATACACTTAATGGGGGTAACGACAGCGATCGCCTGTTCGGTGGTATTGGTCAAGACTCCCTCAATGGTGGATTAGGGAACGATAGTATCGATGGTGGGGAAGGCCAAGATACCCTTACTGGTAGCAATGGTAACGATACTATCAATGGCGGCTTAGGTGATGATAATCTAGATGGCGGTAGTGATAATGACCTTCTCAACGGTGAAGAAGGTAACGACACCCTCAATGGTGCAGGCGGAATTGATACTTTGGTAGGTGGTTTAGGAAATGATACTTATCAAATTGATACTACTACCGATACGATTACGGAAAACGCTAACCAAGGCACGGATACCGTTCAATCTTCTGTAACTTATACCCTGGGAAATAACCTAGAAAACGTCACCCTCACTGGTACTACAAATATTAACGGAACCGGTAACACATTAAATAATGTTATCACCGGTAATAGTGGTAACAATATCCTTAATGGTAGTGATGGGAATGATACCTTGATTGGTGGTACTGGTAATGATACCCTAACAGGGGGTGCGGGTGGCGATCAATTCACCTTCAACAACCGCAATGAAGGGATTGACACAATTACTGATTTTCTCTCCAGTCAGGGGGATAAAATTACTGTCTCTGCTGCGGGTTTTGGCGGTGGTTTAGCAGCAGGAGTTTCCATTACAGCCGCTCAATTCGTGTTAGGAACAACTGCATTAAATGCCAGCAATCGCTTGATTTATAATACAATCACTGGAAGACTATTCTTTGATGGGGACGGGACAGGTACACTAGCAGCCATTCAAATTGCAACTCTTAGTTCTAAACCCACTCTTACCGCCTCTGATATACTTGTATTAGTTTAATCT
>NZ_JADBUB010000223.1:0-17529 GCF_020245865.1 Microcystis sp. M169S2 | reverse complement strand
AATTGAGGGAATGAATACCAAAATAAAGCTTATTAAAAGAATGAGTTATGGATTTACCAATTTTCAACATCTTCGACTTAAGCTGTTTGCTTGCTTTAATTCATAACAAAAATTAACACACGAAAACCAGAAGAGCCGAATGTAGGCTGTGTTAGTCGAGTGCGTAACGCATCATAAACTAGATGGCATAGCGACTTTTTTCGGAAGTATCAAAGTGAGCAAGCGTAATTTTTTTGGCGAAGATAGAAGTTTTTCCAGGCAAAAAAACAGAACGTTGCTGGAAATATTCGCCAAAATATTGACGGTAGAGAGGAGAACTCACTCGGCAAAACTTACCTTGTCGGTGAATCAGTCCGAGACTTTCTAGGTGAAAAGCTGCCATTAAATCAATTTCTATGTCTTTTTCTGCCATCACCACCTTAGCAAAGATAGCCGCTAAATTGCCCTTTAAGTATTGTAGATGCGAAAGTAAACGTTTAAGATGATCTGCAAAAATATTACTTTCCTCCTCGATCGAAGTAGCCAAAATGCTTTCTAGGGTACAATCACCCCGAGCAACATGATAGCAAGCAAGACGAATTAAATAGGGATTACCCCCTAGAAATATCCGTAATTTTTCGGAGTTAAAATTCTGATCTAATCCCTGTCTTTGGCTTAATTCTCGTACTTGTGCGCTGGTAAAATTAGGCAACTCGATCGGTAAACCAAGACTAAAAGGAGATTGATAGGTATCTGAGGTTTTATCAAGCTCCTGTGCAGGGGAATAGGCGACAATTAAACGTAATTTTTGCCAGAGGGGTTTGTTTTTGCCTTCCTCGTGCCAGAGGTGCAGAATACTAAAAAATTCTTCCCTTAGCTGTCGATAGGATAAAAGATATTCAAGATCATCAAAGGCAATCACTAAAGGGCGATCGAGATGGGAGAGAATATGCTTTTCTAGATAGATTTTACAGTTAATTTTACCACCTAAGAATTCATCCCAATCCTCTGGGAGATGATTATCTAAATCTAACTGGCGACTAATACTAACACAAAGCCAACGCAGCCAGTGATTTGAATCTTGAAAAATTGATCTTTCTGCTAACCGAAAACTGAAATAAAGTGTATGGTATTGCTGTTGTTGTGCATAATTAATAATTCTGGTTATCAGGGAAGTTTTTCCCATTTTTCTGGCCGCGTTAATCCGGATAAGACTACCCCCGCGCAAGATCTCTTGATAACAAGTCTGTTCTAGATTGTTTCTGTGAATATAAAAGGGGGAATCGAGGGGGACTTGTCCCTCTGGTAATTCAGGCAATAGTTGAGGATTAATAGTATCAGATTCTAGTAAGTTAGGACGATAATAATCGCTATTTTCTAGAGTTAAATTAAAAGCTTGAAAACAATGTTTTAGGGTTTGTTTATCCACTCCCGATTCACAAGCAAATACCTTCATCAGAGTATCTACCCCTAAAAGAGTTTTCTCGCTGAGGACTTCTAGGGTGAAACGATGACCGCGATTATCCCGATACTCCGCTTCTTGTTTAGCAGTAAGTAATTTTTCTAGTCCCGTGGGGGTAAGGACAACCCCGCGTCTGCGGCGCTGTTTTTCTGGTTTTTCCATGATAGTTTTTCCCTGTCCTGAACTCAAACTCTGCACCCCTAGAGGTTTCGAGTTTCCTATAGACTTCTCCTCAACAGGGAAATAATCGATTCCGTAATTTTTGCCGACATTCCCCACATCTTCATATACTTTTATATATTTTTACATTCCCCAAGATGTTTTAACGAAAAACCTTCATTGTAGAAACTACTATTAAGAACATTTTCAATAATTGATTTTTTCTGATAAAAAAGTTTACAATCCTTTACATTGACAAAAATCGATGATTGTAGCTATAATCCTTACTGGCAAAGGGTTGTAAGCAACATTTGAGTAAAATCATTAATTGAATGTTAAGAAGTGCGGAAAGTGGGTCACTGGTTTAGCGATGGATAGGATCGGGACAATAACCAGACCACTTATTTTCTTCCCCGTCTGAGTTATTTCTGGGATAGGGATAAATATTAGCCTACTTGCTGACGATAGCTATTCATTTCTAGGCTATCTTCCCCATAAAGGTCCTCAATGTGTTGATGACAGCAATCGATCGCAAATTGATCGAATTCTCCCGGTGCAATTTGATACATTTTGGCAAAAATATCGGGTTGAACACGACAAAATTCTGGTCTCTGGTCATAAATGGTACAGAGACGGGTTTGGCGATCAAAGTGTATACACCAACCTTCTTCCCCCACCATGCTGAGATATTGACTTAATTGTGCGGGAGTCAGATATTCTTCTAAGTCAGGACGCTCGTCGGGATTTAGTTGACAACAAGCTCCACAATTTTTAATACATTTCCAATTGGCCATATAACCGCTGTGCTGCGATGAATTAATCCTAGTACCTACTGACCAGCTTACTAGCAAATAGTCCCAATTTTGCCTTCCAGCAACAATTCCCCTCAATAGTTTTAATCTCAACAGGCGATCGAGAGTGAAAGCTTGACTAGGCAAGGATCGAATAAAATGGGCGTTGTAAGGGTCGAACTTACGGCATCCTGCTTGTAAGGCAGGCGCTCTACCACTGAGCTAAACGCCCGAATCAATTTCGCACTTTCTCAGCATAACATATATTTTCAAAAAAGTATATTATTTTTTTGAGCGAGTTAATTTTTTTCCGATGCCCTCTGGTCGAACTCACGATCGCATTACCCTAATTCTGCTGCCACCGATTGCGGGGGCGAGTTTTTTGGTCAGTGGCAGTGGTAACTTAACCCTGTTACTGTTGGCCAGTTATTTGTTTAGCGGATTCCTGTTTGGACCAGATCTTGACATCCACTCGGTACAGTACAAACGTTGGGGTTATCTGCGCTGGTTGTGGCTACCCTATCGTTCCATGATCCGTCATCGCGGTTGGTTATCCCACGGTTTATTGATCGGCACAATTTTTCGGTTATTTTATCTTGGTAGTTTTCTTTTACTAGCGGCGATCATGATCATTCCGATCCTGCAAAGTTTCTGGGGTATAGACTGGGATTGGCGACTGTGGCCGCAGCAAGCGATCGCATTATGGCAACAGTATCCCCGGGTAGCAATCGCTATTTTCTTGGGTTTAGAATTAGGAGCGATGAGTCATAGTTGTAGTGATTGGATCGGATCGGCCTACAAACGTTCTCGAAAAGTGGCTCAAAAACCGGTAAAAAAGAAAAAACGTTAATAGTCCCCGTCCACAATTTCTAATTAGGGTTTGCGGCAAAAAGTTGTTCGTGGGGGCAGGGTGTGGGGTGTGGGGTGTGGGGTGTAGGGTGTAGGGTTTTAGCGATTTTCATCTGGTCAATTACCTAATTTTCAGGCAAAAAGTACCTGAATTTTCCCGCCGATCACTCCCAGATCTGGTACTTTTTGATTGACAAAAAGTCTAAAAGTCTTACCCAACAAGGTTTTTAGATTTATTCAGCAAGCCCTAATTAGCCTTACTTTGATATTCTTGCCAAGTTTTCGGACTGATAAAGAGAGTTCCTTTTTCTTGCTGGTCGGGAAACTGGATATAATTTTTCTCTAAATAATCCCTGAGTTTTGGTGATTGCATAAAATCCTTTTCAAATCGATAGAGAAAAACCAAATCTGGCTGTCTTTTTTCGATAACTTCTAGGATAAAATCCCCATCAAGATTCTGATTGATAAATCTCTTTCTGGTGATGACGGCAGTTTCTGGGGGTGTTTTCAAGAAATACTGATATATGTAGTGAGGATTATCGGTTAACAGAAGTTTCTCGGAGTTTTTAAATTTTTCAAGCACAGCTTCTGCTAAAAGAGGTTTATACCTTTTGTTAAATTGAACGTAGGCATTAATTGAGGGATCACGATTGGTGATTATTCTTAAGGTATTAAAGAGAAATTGACCAGAAAGGGGAAGAAAAATCAGCATTTTGAGAACTAATTTCCTGGTTATTTTTCGATTTTGCCTAAATTCCCCGAGACTATCACTAATTTTTAACTGTTCGACAAATAAGGCAATTATCCAAACGGCAGGAATAATTAAGTGGACATAATAATGAGTCCAAATTGGGGCAACTGTGGCAAATCTAAATAGATTAGAACCTAACCAGACCAACGGCGGTAAAAGTGGTATTATATTGCGAGTAAAAACCATCGCTATAATAGCGATTACTGTGACGATCAGATAAATTGGTTCGTACTTTAGGGCGCTTTGCAAGAGAGTCCATAAGGTGAGATTTTCTTGAGCGAAACTAGCGGCAACACTGACATGAGATTTAATGATATTTGCGTAGGAAAAAGGAAAAATAGTCAGGGAACCCAAGACAAAGACTAAAACGACAGCGACTGACCAAATAACAATATCAATGATTCTTTTAATAAAACTATTCTGTTGATTAAGAAAAATAATTAAAGCTACAGTTGGGATAATAGTAATGCCCGAAAGTTTAATTTGCAGGGAAAAGACGAAAGCAATGGCGCTGAGTAAATACAGCCCATACTTAAGCTTACCCGTGAATTGAAGGGCTTTAAAGATAATAAAAATACTTAAGATTGTAAAAAAAAGTGAGGGTAATTCCCGCAACATTGTCGTTGACAGGTTAATATACACTGGAGAGGTTGAGAGAATGAATACTGATAAACAAGAGGCCAATATTCCGCAATTAACTCTCAGAATTAAATAAAAAATTCCTAACATAATTGTGGACAAAGAAAGCACCATAAGGCGGGCGGCATAGAGAGTAAATCCTGTCACGCTTAACCAACCATTTAGTAAAAGAGATAAACCCGATAAATGATCGTGCCAAACTTGTTCGTAGAGATGATAACCTTGTTTAGTGACGTAGGCAAGTACCATGGCCACCGCTTCATCAAAATTAAGGATATAGGGATAATGAAGCGGGACTTTCCAGAAAACGATCCCTAGGAAAAAAACAGCAATGGCAATTAATGCCATTAAATCAAAACGATAAGATTTCTTATTCATAACTTTTTCTGGACAAGAATTGCTGCGTATCTTATCACAGATCTAGACACCAGTTATGGGTTAAAAAAGATACCAAGATTACTTTTCAGAACTACGCCCTAAATCTTTAGATCTATGATAGGCCGCCACTACTGCCTCGATAATAGTCGATCGAAAAGAGCCTTTTTCTAATTGTCTCACCCCAGCAATCGTCGTTCCCCCCGGGCTAGTGACGCGATCCTTTAATTCTCCCGGATGTATGGCCGATTCTTTTAATAGGGTTGCCGTCCCTAAAACTGTTTCTATGGCCAATTGAGACGCGATTGATCGCGGTAATCCAGCCGCCACACCACCATCGCTTAAAGCTTCCACCATCAAGGCCACAAATGCCGGGCTCGATCCTGATAATCCCGTTACTGCGTCCATCAAAGCCTCGGGAACTTCCACGACCGAACCGACCGCAGCAAAAATATCTCTGGCTACGGCCAGATGTTCCGGTTCCGCATGACGACCAGATGCGATCGCTGTAACCCCTTGTCCCACCGTGGCTGGGGTATTGGGCATCGTCCGGATTACGGGGCGATCGGGAAAACCCATTTCTAAGCGATTGAGGGTAACTCCTGCTAAAATTGAGATAATCAAGGGTTTTTCGGGTATTCCCAGCAAACTATTCACTACTTGCTCTAAAATTTGCGGTTTTATCGCTAAGATTAACACCTCAGTTGCTCTAGCGGCTTCCCGGTTATCCTCACTGACTTGCACTCCGTAGGTGTTAACCCAAAAGTTACGCCGTTGGGATTGGGGTTCACTGACTAACACCGTTTCGGGACTATAAATATTTTTTTTTAATAAACGGCTGAGAATGGCCTCGGCCATCACTCCACCGCCAATAATTCCTAAACGAATAGACACAGTATTTTTTAAAGTAAAAAGTCAAAAGAGAGATTAAGCGGTCTTACCTAGAAAAAAGCGAATCCTCTCTATAAATCGATCGATTTCTAGCTTCGACAAACTTGACGAGAGGACTATGGAAGGATTCATTGAGCTAATCGACTGCTTTCGGCTCCCCAAGCAGGTGCGGAGGAAACGGGACGAGCCATTTTCGGGTTGTCGGTGATATCGTGAATAGTTCCGGAAAGGGTGCTAACTTTAACGCAGCTGGGGGTAAACAGGAAAATACTCTCACCGATGCGTTCTTGATGACCATCAATTGCGTAAGTGCCACCAGCGACAAAATCCACGGCTCTTTGTGCCTCTTCGGGATCCATGACGTTGAGGTTTAAAACCACCGATTTGCGTTCTCTCAGGGTTTGGATAACTTGGGGCATTTCCTCGAAGGAATGGGGCTCGATCACGACCACTTCTGCATTATTGTTGTTAATACCTGGCATACCGATCACGTTGCTTCTGTTGAGTCCCATAGATGTGGCTGTATTGAGATTTAAAGGTTCGCGTTGACGACGATTAAGGGGTTCTTCTTCTTCGTTTTGATCCCTATCTTGCGGGGAAGACTTTTCCCAGTTCATTTCTTCGTAGTCGGTTTCGTCTTCGTCTTCCGGTTGTTCGGAGATACCGACAAAATCTTTGAGCTTGGTAAAAATGTTGTTCACAGTCTAATGTCCTTCAAAAGATTTTTTTGGGTGGTCTTGTCTAGAGTCGGGGTTATTTATTGACCTTTAACAATTGTTGCTCTCATTTGGTACAGGGGAACTATTTTGTTAAGGGTTCGTCATTTTAGTCGTCTGGGGGCAGCGGTTAGTTCCCTCTTTTCAGTTATCAGTTATCAGGGGATAGTTTTCAGGGATTGGGAAAAAGTCAATTCCTCATTTCTAACCACCAGTTTCTAGACTAGACGCTGTAATTCTAAGATATATTGTCACCAATTATTAAATTTTCTAGGGGTTTTTTCTGTAAATTTACGGAGATGGTTCAGTAAATGCGATCGCCAAAGATGCCGGTTCCCACCCGGATCAAAGTGGCTCCAGCCTTGATGGCCAGAGGATAATCGTTAGACATTCCCATGGATAGATGGGGCAGGCATAAACTAGAGCTATTCTCGATTATTTGGGCTAAATCGCTGGTTTTTTCAAAGGCGGCTAACTTTTCCTCAGCCGATAATCCCCGGGGCAGAATTGTCATCAAACCTTGAATTTTTAGCTGTTGACAGTTGACTAAAGCGGGAATATCTGCTAACAATTCCGCCTTGTCCCAACCGAACTTATCGGGATCGGGGACAACTTTCACCTGTAGCAAAACTTGGGGATTAATCTCTAATTCCCCGGCTAGGCGATCGAGTCTTTGGGCTAATTTTAAACTATCGAGGGAATGGATTAAATCAAAAGATTCTAGGACTTTGCGGGCTTTATTTGCCTGTAGATGCCCGATAAAGTGCCAAGAAATATCTGGCAGGTCTTTTAGTTCTTGCTGCTTTGAGATTGCTTCCTGTAGCTTACTTTCGGCAAAATCTCTCACTCCTGCTCGGTAAGCTTGACGGATATAATCGCTAGATACCTGTTTACTGACGGCAATCAGGCGCGTGCAGGGGGGTAGGGTAAGACGGATGGACTCGATACGACTAGCGATCGTCATGAACTAGACTGAAAAGGTTTGTTGATAAGTTTGGTTGAGACTGTTAAATTCTTGCACATTACTGCCCCGTCGCAAATTCCGTAGCCGGTTTTCCACTAAAAGACGAGCATCGGAACGACTAATCGGATCGAACGAGACTTTTTTGGGTCCCACCGTCACCAGAAAAAAAAGACGTTGGGCATAAAGAGTGGTAAATAATTCCCGATGTTCTTCTAATAGACACACTCTGTATAATAGACCGAAAGTAGGATGATTGAGATAGGTTTCGTTACTCATTCAAGCGATCGCTAAAGGAAAAGGATTGAGCAAACTAGAAAGTTTTTCCACAACAAAATCAAGCGGATGGCTCAAAAACAATTGATTTTTCGGGTGTTTCCCCTAGCCTGATTTTACCAGAATCCTTCAATGACAACTAACGATGCCAGTCTATGTCATGATTTCCTGAGTTTTCACTTTTTCCCTGTTAACGTGGATACATTTCGGTGACAACTTGTCACCATCAGAAATTAGCTCTGCTGCAAAAATCAAAGATTTTCCCTTTGCAGAGGAGAATCAGAGACAGGAGGATAAAAAAGACAATAGACAAATATAATGCCCATAAAAGCTAAGATTATATCAAATTTATCTGGTTTTTTTAGATATTTTGACTCGATAGCGGCGATCGGTACCCTGAAAACTCACACCTGATCAGTGATCACTGATAACTGATCACTGAATCACTGATCAAATGCCCTAAGCTTGTATTAAGCCTTTTTTAACTTCAAATTCCTTTAACCTCAATCAATATGGATTTTTCTAGTCTTGTTGCCAGTCAGCTAAACGCCGGCGTTATCTGGCCCGAAGGAATCCTGATTATTACCCTGATGGTGATTTTAATCGGCGATTTAATCGTGGGACGAAGTGCCAGAAGTTGGCTGCCCTACGTTGCGATCGCTGGTCTGCTCGCTGCTGTGGTTGCTCTCTATTTTACCTGGGACAATCCGAAACCGGTGGCTTTTTTAGGGGCTTTTGAGGGCGATAATCTCAGTATCGTCTTTAGGGGGATTATTGCCCTTTCTACCGCCTCCACAGTGCTGATGTCTGTGCGTTATGTGGAACAAGCGGGAACCTCCCTAGCGGAATTTTTAGCCATTATGCTCACCGCGACTATCGGGGGAATGTTCCTATCCGGTGCTAGTGAATTGGTGATGATCTTCATCTCCCTAGAAATGCTCAGTATTTCCTCCTATCTAATGACCGGTTACATGAAGCGGGATCCTCGATCGAACGAGGCCGCTTTAAAATACCTGTTAATTGGAGCTTCTAGTTCGGCGATTTTCCTCTACGGTGTTTCCCTTCTCTACGGTTTATCCGGAGGTGAAACCAGTTTAAGTGCCATTGCCCAAAAATTAACTGATGTTAACGGTGGTCAGTCCCTAGCCTTAGCGATCGCATTAGTGTTTGTGATTGCCGGTATCGCTTTCAAAATTTCGGCGGTTCCCTTTCACCAGTGGACTCCTGATGTGTACGAAGGTTCACCCACTCCCGTGGTGGCTTTCCTCTCGGTGGGTTCCAAAGCGGCCGGTTTTGCCCTAGCAATTCGCTTATTAGTGACGGTTTTCGGTCTAGTGAGCGAACAATGGCGGTTTATCTTTATCGCTCTAGCAATTTTGAGCATGATCCTCGGCAACGTGGTCGCCTTGGCCCAAACTAGCATGAAACGGATGTTAGCCTATTCCTCGATCGGTCAGGCGGGTTTTGTCATGATTGGTTTAACCGCCGGTACTGACGCGGGTTACTCTAGCATGATTTTCTATCTGTTAATTTACCTGTTCATGAACCTAGGGGCTTTTGCCTGTGTGATTCTCTTTGCCCTCAGGACTGGAACCGATCAGATCGCTGAGTATTCGGGACTCTACCAGAAAGATCCGCTCCTAACCCTCTGTTTAAGCATCTGTCTCCTCTCTTTGGGGGGAATTCCGCCTCTAGCGGGCTTCTTTGGTAAGATTTATCTATTCTGGGCCGGTTGGCAAGCGGGACTTTATGCCCTCGTCCTCGTTGGTTTAGTCACCAGTGTGGCCTCGATTTACTACTATATCCGCGTGGTCAAAATGATGGTAGTTAAGGAACCCCAAGAGATGTCCGATGCGGTGAAAAATTACCCCGTTATCAATTGGACCCTTACCGGGATGCGTCCCCTACAGGTGGGTATTGTCCTCTCCCTAGTGGCGACTTCCCTGGCCGGTATCCTCTCCAATCCTCTCTTTACCCTAGCGACGGATTCCGTCACCACTACCCCCATCCTACAATCGGCAGCCCTGGTGACGCACATTTCCCGGGCGAATTGAGAATCCCTGTTGATTTATCCTAGCTATTCTAGTCCTGTCTTAAGGTTGGGATAAATCAACCACCTTAAGACTTGTTCTAAGCTTAACCTGCTTTTTGCCTTACTCAAATTGGCCAAGTAGAAGACTCATTTGGTTAACAACATTCTCACTTGCCTTTAACGCTTCTTTTCTAATTGCTTGAATTTCGGTCATACTTTTTGCTATTCTCTGCTGTTCGGATTTGGGTGGAATAGGCACTAAAACTTTTGACAAATCATCTACTAAAATAGTAGGAATAGCATGACCTGTCATGTACCTTTTAATCTGACGCAAAAAAAAGTCTGTTCGCATATATACTAATAAAAACAAAGGCTCGACTCCCTGAATATTTCTTAATACTGAAAATCCATTTGAGCAAATTGCTCCGTCTTCATCTTCCGTGATTAGGGCTGTTGCTTGGCGTGGACTTCCCGTGCTTGCTCCTGAAATTGCTGTAATAATATCACCTTTGTACACTCTATAAGTTGCGCGAGATGGGGCTTCATGTGCCTTGATTATTTGTTGAGAAACAACTTGCATTGTACGATAATCAACATCGGAAATAGCGATATATCTAATTTCACTATCCCTAGCTAAACGAAAATCAGCTGAATCTCTCAAAATATCGGCAATTTCACCTAAAGGTTTCGCTCCAATAGATTTTAGATGTTCTAATAATTTTTGGTCATTGGGTAAATAATGTTCGGCATCCAGTCTCGAATTGAGCCGGGTATTCTTAACTGTATAAATACAATCGCTGTTTTGTGCAAATTCCCCATTGATAAATGACCTAAAAGAGTGAGAAATATCATCTATATCATCGTCAACTATTGGCAAACCTGATTTTTTTCGGGCTATAACTCCCGACTCGTCGCGCTTATATATTGTTTGTCCTTTAACGTCATAGCCTATTTTTTTGATTTGTGCCATAAAACAAGAATCATTGTCTGCTGGTAATTTTTGAACTACTAAAAGTGATGTCTTGATTCCAGTGCCGTAGGGTACAAAGGCTTCCGTCGGTATGGAAACAACACCTAATATTTTTGTTTGGGAGCGCAACCAATGCCGAATCGGTCCATTAGAGATATTTTGTAATAAACCATCGGGCAGAATAATCGCCATGCGCCCACCTGCGCGCAATAATTTTATAGATTTCTCAATAAATAAAATATCGGGCGACTGACCCGCTAAAACGGCTTGGGAAACTTCCCAACTATTGGACGCTGATTTATGCCATTTCCTGGCAAGAAGATATGATTTAAGAATTTTCTGGTCTTCTACTTTGCCTTTATTTCCGAAAGGAGGATTGGTCAAGATAACATCAAAAGAATTATTTAATTTTTCATCTTCGATAAGCGCATTAGTGCAGATAATTTCTGAACCTGTGCCACCTTCAAAAACTAAACGAATCATTCCCGAAAGGGCGACATCAGGATTAAATTCAATTCCTGTAATACTTTCTTGCACAAAACTTGCTATATTGAACTCTGGGTTATTTTGTCGAACATGGTTGATTGCTTGAATTAAAAAACCACCACTTCCGCAAGCAGGATCTATAATTTTTTCGTTTGGTTTGGGGTCTATCATTTCAACCGCAAGGCGGACAATTGGGTGAGGGGTAAAAAATTCTCCCCTATCTCCACGCTGGTGTCTATTTACAAAAGTCTGAAAGGCTTCACCTTTTATATCGCCAGATGTTTTAGTTAAATTAATGTACTGTAACCTGCCTACAATATAAGCAAGAGTCAAAGGTTTTAACTTGAATGTGTCATCGGTGAAAAATCCCCGATAATGATTCTTGATGGAGGTGAATAATTGACTGAGACGCGACATAAATTCATCGGACTTATTGGCGACGATGGCTTTATATTCACTTGCCGTAACGCCAAAATTTACAGATTGCTTGGCAGATTTTTCGTCATGAAGTTTGATGATGATTAGTTTAACCATCTCGTGAAAAATCTTGTCTTTGAGCATTCCTTCGTTGGCGTAAATATAATTATGGCACTCTTCAAAAACTGCGGAAAGATTGTTAGAAGGTCGTAATTCCTGAATTTGCGGGAGTTTTTCAGGTAACAGGCTGTCTTCGGAAAATAACAATCCTTGCTCTTTCATTTTTCGAGTTTGCTGCTGTCTTCTGTCCATTTGTTACAACTCTCCATTTGCTTCTTCTGTAATTAAATATCTATTATCAACCTGCATTTCGTCTTTTTTGACACTATCTTTCTCCTTCAATGTCTGGTAAACATCATTTAGATTTTCATACCAGTCATCAGTGATACTTAATCTTGCGTTGCCAGATTCATCAGTAAACACAAACCCCATGATGTAATTTTGCTGTAAGTGATTTTCATCCTTACCAGATGATTCTAGGTGTTGGGGGTTGGCAAAAAGAAATTTATGCTCTGAATACCGAAGAAAAATGTCAATCGAAATAACGTTAAATTCATCTTTTCGAGGCGTTGCTTGAGTTCTGTTGCTTGAAGCAGATTTGCCAGAAACAAAGTGAGTTTCCAAGACCCGAATCTTTGACATAACATAATTGAGGCGGCTGTCAAATAACGCATTTACTTCTTCTCTTGAAAGATGCTTCAATGCCTTTACTGCGCGTGATTTGGCCGTTTCTCGTTGTGGTTTGTAGTTTTGAATTTCTTCATATTCATAAATGGTTGTTGAAAATTCATCTTGAAACTTTGGCAATTCTCGATGTATCCATTCGATAACTTGTTCTTTGATGTTGCCCTTCTGGTCAATCCAATCAATTTTTCCAGAATGTTCAATGAGAAAATTTTTTAATTTCTCGAAGTTGTACAATTTATGCCACTTTTCAGAATTTGACTTTACGCCTTTAGATTCCACAACATACCAAAGATCAGATTCTGGTTTGCGAAAATAAAAATCTCCATGGTGATTTGGGTGCTTCCTACCTTCCCATTTTTCACGAATTCGTTGAACTTCAAATCCATATTCTTCTTCAAGTTTCTTTTTTAGCAACAACTCCGTGATTGAACCACTGACATATCCCTGTGCATTAGGGCTGTGCTTTAATGCTTCAAGAAAAATTTCTAAATTAGTCTTAAATACTCGGTGAACAAAATTAGTCAATCGTTCAAAAATGGTCATATTTTCGTCTTGTATTGTTGAGAAAAACCTTCCCAGAGTTGAATAGATAGAATATTTTTAGCCTTGACTGCATTCCTAGCAAACCAGTCTTTTAGTGGACAGAGATCATCGCCATCTTGATTAAACAAGAACTTGCAACTATACCTGATTATAGAATATAAATTAGAGGATGTCAAGAGATAAAAAATTCAGTTTAATGTTAACCAAAGTGAGTAAAAAAAGCTGAGAGATTGTTTATGACAAAAATTCGGAGCATCTTTCAATTTGACAAAGCCTATTGTAGGGCTAATTCATGAATTAGCCCTACAGCTATTGACAACGCCAAATTCAACCTTTTGATCAGGTGGCGGCGTTCACCTGATTTATTTTTAGCTATACATTAAAACGGAATAGTAAAACATCACCCTCTTGAACAATGTATTCCTTGCCTTCACTTCTGACTAAACCTTTTTCTTTAGCGGCGCTCATCGTGCGACTATTAACTAAATCCTGATAAGACACAGTTTCTGCACGAATAAAACCCCGTTCAAAATCCGAGTGAATAACTCCGGCTGCTTGAGGTGCTTTCATACCGGCAATAATCGTCCATGCGCGGGTTTCTTGGGGTCCTGTGGTGAGATAGGTACGCAGTCCTAATAACTCGTAGGTAGCTTTAATTAAAGATTTTAATCCCCCTTCTTCTACTCCTAAAGAACCAAGAAAATCTTTTCTTTCTTCCTCCGACAATTCCACTAATTCCGATTCTACTTGAGCAGAAACGATCACAACTTTTGCCTGTTCCTGTTGGGCAATTTGACGGACACTTTCTACCCAATCATTACCCGTGGCCAGATCATCTTCGCTCACATTAGCGGCATAAATAATCGGTTTACGACTCAATAAACCGAGATTTTTAATTAATTCTTCTTCCTCTTTGCTTAAATCCACTTTTCGCGCCGAAATACCGTCATTAAGACAAATTAGGATTTTTTCAAGGATAGCCAATTCTTCGGCGGCTTCCTTGCTATTTTTCGCCTGTTTGCGTAAACGTTCCACCCGCTTCTCCACCTGTCCCAAATCCGCTAGAGCTAACTCTAGATTAATCACCTCGATATCCCGGGCCGGATCCACGGAACCGGAAACATGAATAATATCATCATTATCAAAACAGCGCACCACATGAACGATCGCGTCCACTTCCCGGATATTAGCCAAAAATTGATTACCCAATCCTTCCCCGCGACTCGCACCCTTGACTAATCCGGCGATATCGACAAATTCAATCCGCGTCGGCACGATTTTCTCAGAATTAGAGATTTTAGCCAAAACCTCCAGACGTTCATCGGGGACGGATACCACACCCACATTCGGTTCAATGGTACAAAAAGGGAAATTAGCGGCCTCGGCCTTGGCATTAGCCACCAGAGCGTTAAATAGGGTCGATTTTCCCACATTTGGCAGTCCCACGATTCCAGCTTTTAACATAAAAATTGCTTGATAAACATCATCCCGACCTCTCACTATATCAGGCTGCCTCTCGTTTTTGTAAATCCAGTTGATGAGAAAGACGGTGGATAGTTAACAGCTTAGTTAACATTTATTCAAGTTCCTTAACTAAAAGTAGGCAAGATTTTACAAGAGATTGCGAGAATGGGATGTAATGCTTGAGACTGAGTTAGGGTGAAGAGTAGGAAAGAATACACCTGTAGCACTGGGCAAAATTATGGCAAGACAGGCCTTTCACTTCTAAATACGTCCTGAGAGTAATTTTCAGTGCTATGACAGTATATTTTCTAGGGCGATCAAGTGTAAATATCGTCCAATCGCCACAACTAATCACTAAATCATTGTTGGGGGTATCTGTATGAATCAAAGTATCGGAGCAAACACCCGTAATGTGGCCCTTGTCGGCCCCTACTCCAGTGGAAAAACCTCCTTACTGGAAAGTTTACTTTTCGTCACAGGAGCGATCACCAGAAAAGGTAAAATTAGCGATCGCAATACCGTCGGTGATAGTTCCACGCAAGCGCGGGATCGACAGATGAGTGTAGAAGTTTCCGTTGCCCATAGTCAATACCAAGACCTAAATTTTACCTTTCTCGATTGCCCCGGTTCGATCGAATTTGCCAGCGAAACCTATAATGCCCTCGTCGGGGCCGGTGCTGCTATTATCGTTTGTGAACCGGTGGTCGATCGAGTTCTCACCCTGGCTCCCTTGCTAAAATTCCTCGATGATTGGGAAATTCCGCATCTAATCTTCATCAACAAGATGGATCGCTGTAATAGTCACTTTAACGAAGTCCTACAAGCTCTCAAATCCGTTTCTAGTCGTCCCCTCGTTCCCCAGCAATATCCCATCCGTCAGAACAACGAAATTATTGGATTCATCGATTTAATCAACGAACAAGCTTATCATTACCATGCTAACAGTCCCGCCGACCCTGTAGCTTTACCCGACCACCTCAAGGAAGAAGAACAGATCGCTCGACAAGAAATGCTGGAAACGATCGCCGAATTTGATGATCATCTTTTAGAAGAACTCCTCGAAGATATTAACCCCTCCCGGGAAGAAATTCTCCAAGACTTAAAACAAGAACTGGGATCCGATCAGATAGTACCTGTGTTCTTCGGTATGGCGGAACGGGACTATGGTGTGCGTCATCTCCTCACCGCTTTAGTAGAAGAAGCGCCGGCCCCGACAATTACCGCCAATCGTCGCGGTCTCGATCCCAGTGCGGATGGGGATGCAGTGGTACAAATCCTCAAAACCTATTTTACTCCCCAGGGCGGTCGCCTCTCCCTAGGGCGAATCTGGCAGGGAACCCTTAACGATGGCATGGCCTTAAACGGTGTGCGGATTGGTGGTATCTATCGTCTCATGGGACAACAACAACAACCCCTACAGCAGGCCCAAGCGGGGGAAATTGTCGCTCTCGGTCGTTTGGAGGGAATCGCCACCGGAGACGTGGTTAGCAGCGGCAGTCAAAAACCCGATCTTCCCAAAGGATTACAGCTTAAACCCGTCTTTGCTCTCGCTATTGCCGCCGTCAATCGCAAGGATGAAGTTAAATTAAGTTCAGCTTTGACGAAACTGATCGAAGAAGATCCTTCCCTCTACTGGGAACAACACGGTGATACTAAAGAAGTGATTCTCTGGGGACAGGGAGAAATTCATCTGCAAGTAGCTCTCGATCGCCTAGCGCGCAAGTATAATCTACCGATGACCACCCATTTACCCCAAGTTCCCTACAAGGAAACGATCAAGGCCAGCACCAAATCCCACGGACGTTATAAACACCAAACCGGCGGCCACGGTGCTTTTGGTGATGTGTATCTCGATATTAAACCCTTGGCCCGGGGGGAAGGTTTCCACTTCCATGAAACCATCGTCGGTGGTGTCGTCCCCAAACAGTATATCCCCGGGGTGGAAACGGGAGTGCGGGAATATCTCGGTCATGGTCCGTTGGGTTTCCCCGTGGTGGATATTGATGTCACCCTCACCGATGGTTCCTATCACAGTGTCGATAGTTCCGAACAAGCTTTTAAACAAGCGGCCCGTCTAGCGATGACGGAGGGACTGCCTAAATGTCATCCGATCTTATTAGAACCCATTCTATCGGTGACGGTTCTCGCTCCCTCAGAATACACCGCCAAGGTTTTACAGTTAATTAGTGGTAAACGCGGTCAAATTCAGGGTTTTGAAGCTTCTGAGGAGTGGAAAGGTTGGGATCAGATAACAACCTATCTCCCCCAAGCGGAAATGCACGATTTCATCGTTGAATTGCGTTCTTTGACTATGGGGGTCGGTTTCTTCCGGTGGGATGAGGATCACCTGCAAGAAGTGCCGGATAAACTGCGCGATGCGGTTTTAGCCATGCAGGGTAATGGTAACAAGTAAAGTCTTCTTGGCTGTCACTAAAATAGAGCGATGAATTACCGAGAGATGGGCTTTTATTGGCTCATCTCTCCCTTTTGTGGCAAAAAATGACAGAAGGGTTCGATAAGATTAGCCTAGTGCTATACTGCCCCAAATTAGTCTCGGAATTCTCAACGTAACGCCATGAATTTATCTAACCTGATCTTAGTCGCCCTGGGTGCGGGAATTGTTTTCGGTGCGATGCTCAATGGTTTTTTTCCTGCGCTAATCCTACCTTTAGATGACTATATTCTCACGCCGGTGGGACAGGTTTTTCTGCGCTTAATTCAATTTGTGGTGGTTCCGATCGTTTTTTCTTCCCTTATTTTAGGATTAACCCGGGTACAGAATGCGGCGCGGATCGGTAGATATTTAATCAGATTGATGACTGGCTATCTGCTAACCAGTACACTTGCTCTGTTAATTGGCATGGCGACGGCGTTGCTATTAAACCCACATTCCGCACCCTAAGCTGTCACAGAGAGAAATTACGGAGAGAAAAAATCAAAGTGAGCATAAAAATAAACATAAGGAGCGAAAAAAGGCATTTGAGAAACAGTAAAGCACCAAAAATGGCATCAAAACCTATT
>NZ_JADBUB010000222.1:0-8620 GCF_020245865.1 Microcystis sp. M169S2 | reverse complement strand
CAGTTTTTTCTTTGTCAGTAAGGGTGTCAACAAGGAATATTACAAATTGTTAACCGAGTCTTGAAAGCCTTGTGCTACAAAGGTTTGAAATGTTAAGAAAGATGTGACTAAAGGACAGCTTAATAAGGGGGGCATCTGATAGTTTTTAACGCCTACCTACTTAGGGCTTGCTGAATAAATCTAAAAACCTTGTTGGATAAGGCTTTTAGACTTTTTTGACCTCAAAAAGTGCCGACCATTGGAGGGATCAGGGGTAAAATTCAGGTACTTTTTCCCTGAAAATTAGGTAACTGACTACCGCAAAATCGGTAAAACCCTACACCCCACACCCCACACCCCACACCCTGCCCCCACCAACAAACTTTTTCAGCAGACCCTACTTAACTCGCTAATTTGAATTTGTTTTCTGAAAAATCATTAAATGTTGTTGGGGCAAAGTCTCGATAATTTCTCCTAGCACTAAACCAACAGCGGCCATTTCTTTTTCTACTTGTCTGCGGGTCATTTTATGAAGGGCCTTGATGGGAATTAGGGGATTTTCTCGACGGTATTCTACTAATACCACCCTACCATCGGGTTTTAAAGATTTGACCAGATTCTCCATCATCTCGCGGGGACAGGAAAACTCGTGATAAGCATCCACCATTAAAGCTAAATCGATCGCATTTATAGGCAATTGGGGATCGGTTTCTGTGGCGAGAATTGTGGTGATATTCTTAACCTGGTTTTCCTCGGCTAAAAAATCAATTGCCCCTAACATTTCCAGTTGCACATCGACGGCGAAAACTTGTTCTACTAAATTCGCCATAGGAAAACTAAAATAACCTGTACCTGCGCCGATATCTGCCACTAGATCTGTGGGTTTTAGATGTAGTGCGGTGATCAGATCATCGGGTTTTTCTGTGAAACGGCGACTAGGACGTTCTAACCATAACATTTCTTGGTGTCCCATGACTTTAGCGATTTCCCGTCCTAGGTAAAATTTACCGATACCATCGCGACTATGAAGCGCTCGAATCTGATAATATTGCTGCGGTGCTAAAACTGAAGCATCGTAGGTAAGATTTAATAATCCGAAACCACAAAAAGCCACTATTAGAAACGAGACAATTAAGAAAAATTTTTGCTTAAACAGCATCGGGATTAAAAAAGGTGGGCTAGAAAAAATAAATTCCCTGTCCGGGACAGGGAAAAAATCTATCTTGATCAACAAAGCAATTTAGTCTAAAAATCCCATTAAAGTTTCGGGATCATCGATTTCATTGGAAGCAACGGGACGATTACCCATGACTGTATAAGTTTCGCTAATGTGCAGATGACTGAGAGCGATCGGACGATTGCCAGAGATCGCCAGAGTGCTGCTAACTTCCATACCACTAGAGCCGACAGGACGCAATCCACCGACGGAAGAATAGGTACTAACCACTTTCAGATGGCTAACTTCCACGGGACGGCCTCCGGGTAACATTTCATCTTCCGTGAAGTGAAGATGGCTAGTACCAACAGGACGATTTTCGGGTAAGCGATGTTCAGGTTGATAGAATTTTAAGGCTTTGGAAGCCGATTCAGCGTTGTTTTTCACCGAAAGGGCGACCACTTCTTTATCTTTGGCGGTTTTAGCCGTAGTAGCTTTACCGCGTGAGCTGCTGGTCTTTTCTTCTGTGGTTGCTGGGGTTTGAGTCCCGTTCGTTTCTAGATTTTCCACCGTCATAACCTGATACTCCTTTCCGTTAATAGCTTCGGGGAAACGATAAGATTTAAGTTTAGGGTATTCTCGAAGACTTTTAATCTTTTTTTAAAATCCTCTCTAATATTAAGATACATCTTTCTTTCCCAAAACCCTATAAGTGTTGGTAATTTGATTGATAATTTATTTTGCCTGTTCTCTACACCTAGCCGCTAATGTCCGCTTTTCAACTACAAGCACCCTTTCAACCCACCGGGGATCAACCGGCAGCGATCGATCAATTGGTAGATTCCCTGCAAAACCGGCAGCGTTTCCAAACCCTCCTAGGGGCAACTGGCACCGGCAAAACCTTCACCATTGCCGCTGTGATCGAAAAAATCGGCAGGCCTACCCTCGTCCTGGCCCATAATAAGACCCTAGCCGCCCAATTATGCAACGAATTGCGGCAATTTTTCCCTAATAACGCCGTGGAGTACTTTATCAGCTATTACGACTACTATCAACCGGAGGCTTATATTCCCGTCAGCGATACCTACATCGAAAAGAGTTCTTCGATTAATGATGAGATCGATATGCTGCGCCATTCGGCCACGCGATCGCTGTTTGAACGCAGGGATGTGATCGTCGTCGCTTCCATTAGTTGTATTTATGGTTTGGGAATGCCGGCGGAATACCTGAAAGCGGCGATTTCCTTAACAGTTGGTCAAGAGTTCGACCAAAGGCAATTATTACGGGCCTTGGTGTCAGTGCAGTACAATCGCAATGATTTAGAGTTAACTCGCGGTCGTTTTCGTCTGAAGGGCGATATTTTGGAAATTGTTCCCGCTTACGAGGATCGGGTTATTAAAATTGATTTTTTTGGCGATGAGATTGAAAGTATTCGTTATCTGGATCCCTTGACGGGGGAAGTTTTGCAAAAATTAGAGCGAATTAGTATTTATCCGGCCCGTCACTTTGTTACCCCGGAGGAGCGTTTAGAGGTAGCCTGTCGGGATATTAAAACCGAGTTAGATAACCGTTTATTGGAGTTAGAAAAAGCGGGCAAATTACTGGAAGCGCAACGTTTGGATCAGCGGACTCGTTATGATTTAGAAATGTTGCAGGAAGTGGGTTATTGTAATGGCGTGGAAAATTATTCGCGGCATTTAGCGGGTAGGTTAGCGGGGGAACCGCCGGAATGTTTGGTGGATTATTTTCCCCAAGATTGGTTATTAGTTGTGGATGAATCCCATGTTAGTGTGCCGCAGATTCGCGGGATGTATAATGGCGATCAATCACGAAAAAAAGTTTTGATCGATCACGGGTTTCGTTTACCCAGCGCTGCGGATAATCGTCCTTTGAAGTCGGAAGAATTTTGGCAGAAAGTTAATCAATGTATTTTTGTTTCGGCCACCCCGGGAGATTGGGAATTAGAACAGTCAGAAAATCGCATTGTCGAACAAATTATCCGACCGACGGGAGTTTTAGACCCGGAGATTTTTGTGCGACCAACTGAGGGACAAGTGGATGATTTATTAGGGGAAATTAAGGAGCGAGTGCGGTTAAATGAACGGGTTTTGATTACCACTTTAACTAAACGCATGGCGGAAGATTTAACCGAATACTTGCAAGAAAGGGGAATTAAAGTTAGATATCTACATTCAGAAATTCAATCAATTCAACGGATTGAAATTATTCAAGACCTGCGAGAAGGGGTCTTTGACGTGCTGATCGGGGTGAATTTGCTTCGCGAGGGGTTAGACCTGCCGGAAGTGTCTCTAGTGGCGATTTTAGACGCAGATAAGGAAGGATTTTTAAGGGCTACCCGCTCTTTAATTCAAACTATCGGCCGGGCTGCTCGTCATATTCGCGGTCAGGCAATTCTTTACGGAGATAATCTCACTGATAGTATGATTAATGCGATCGAAGAAACCAAGAGACGGCGAGCTATTCAAGAGGAATATAACCAAAAACATGGGATTATTCCGCAATCGATTGTTAAAAGGTCGAGTAATTCAATTTTGGCTTTTCTGGATATTTCCCGTCGCCTAAATTCCCAACAATTAGAGCAGGTTTGTGAGAATATAGAAGAACTTTCTTTAGAACAAATTCCCGAATTAATTCAACAACTAGAAGCGCAAATGAAAGAAGCGGCGAAAAATCTAGAATTCGAGTCAGCAGCTAAATATCGCGATCAGATTAAGCAATTGCGAGATAAGTTATTAAATCATCTTAGATAAACCTATGACTAGATTTATTCATGACCAGTTTGCCAAAGATTATCTCGAAGAATTATTATCTTCTCTGGGAGAGGTAAAATCGGCACGGGTTGTACGCGGAGAAGTACGAGAAATCGATGTCTGGTTTTCACCCCAGATTCTCGATAATAATCCTAGAGAGCTGCTGGGATTACTGGGAAAAATGGCGATTAATCCCTGTTTATTTGAACCCTTTCGCAATCCTGTCACCCCTACAGAAATTAGAACTTGTCTGTTAAAATTGTTGCAAGTGGAAGGGGAAATTAATCGTCAAGCAAATCGTCAGAAAACGAATGTTAACGATGGGGAAATCCCCCGTCTCTGGATTTTGACTCCCACCGCTTCCGCGCAACTGTTAGGAGGATTCGGAGCTAAATTAGATGAGGAGAATTGGGGGGAGGGTATCTATTTTTTAGCTCCCTCTTTACGCACGGCAATCACCGTTATCCATCAATTACCCCCAACAGAAGCAACTCTCTGGTTAAGAATTTTAGGCCGGGGAAAAGTACAAGCAAGGGCGATCGATGAGCTAGAATCGTTACCAGAGGATCATCCTTTTCGGGTAAATGCTCTAGAATTATTATTAAACTTGAGAACCTCTTTAACTAACGATCAAGAGCTTGAACAGGAGGACAGAGAGTTAATTATGAGATTATCACCTTTATACACTTCCCGTCTTCAGGAAGAACTGGATGCTGGCCGTCAACAGGGTCTTCAACAGGGTCTTCAACAGGGTCTTCAACAGGGTCTTCAACAGGGTCTTCAACAGGGTCTTCAACAGGGTCTTCAACAGGGTCTTCAACAGGGTCTTCAACAGGGTCTTCAACAGGGTCTTCAACAGGGAGAACGTCTGGTGGTAGAAAATTTATTGAAAGCTCGTTTTGGCAGTTTAGACCCAGATTTATCCGTGATCATCGATCGCATTTTATTATTACCAGTGGAGGAGTTTACCCCTTTAATACTCAATTCATCTCGCACAGAATTAATTGCCCACTTTTCTAATTAAAAGCATAACTCAATCCTTTGATGATACTGGATTTTGAAATTGGCTGATTAACCAGAGCAGGCAATTTTCCAGGCAAATTCGGGGATATTGAGGATCGTTCTGGAACCAGCATCAGCTTTCTTGCTAATTTGTGGGCAATTAGCGGCAATTTAGCTCTGATCACCTTGAAATAGCTTTTCTAAAGCTTCCTTCAAGGTTGGTTCCATGACAATTTTATTTTGATAAGCAACTGTTACTCTAGCGATTGTCGGGACACTATTTTGGTCTGCCACTAGATACAAAGGTTCTACATAAAGCAGCGATTGTTCAATGGGAATAATTAATAGGTGTCCTTGCAAAACTTTAGAACCGTCCCGATTCCAAAGGGAAATCTGTTGAGAAATATCTGGATCTTGGTTAATTAAAGCCTCAATTTGATTCGGTCCGTACACTAACCTTTGTTTAGGAAATTGATAGAGCAATAACTTACCATACTCTCTATCATCTGAACGCGCCGCTAACCAAGCGATTAAATTTTGCCGACTAGAGGGAGTATAGGGATGCAGGAGAATAAATTCTTCTTTGTCGGAATCGGGCAGTTTCATGATTAAATAATAGGGTGATACAGCCTGGGGTTCCGTGCCGTAAATTTCTAGGGGAATTTCCCATTGATCCTCCCGATTATAAAATACTTGCGGGTCGGTCATGTGATAGGTTAATAATCTTTCCGCTTGGGTACTAAATAAATCTTCGGGGTAACGGATATGACTGCGGAGAGTTTTCGGCATTTCTGCTAAAGATTTAAAGAGATGAGGAAAGATTTTACTCCACGTCTGAATAATTGGATCATTTTGATCGGCAACATAGAAATTCACCGTTCCATGATAGGCATCCACTACCACTTTGACCGAATTGCGAATATAGTTAAATTTATCTTTCCCTGGGTCAGAATAGGGATAGCGATCACTGATGGTATAAGCATCAATAATCCAATGTAATTTACTACTACTATCGCCCACATCTGCCGCTACTAAATAGGGGTTGCGATCATAATTTAAAAAAGGTGCGATAGTTTGCACGCGATTTTGGATATCACGACGCATTAATAAGCGAGTTTCGGGAGTAAAATCTTGGCTAAATAACATTTGCCAATCCCGCAAATAAAGGGCAAATAGCCAACGTCTCCACCCGGTCCCCACTAGGATTCCTCCCTTACCATCGTAGGTATTATAGACATTTCCGTCCCCGCTGGGAAAATCCAATTCTTCTGCGGTGGTGGGAGTCATCACATAATTATTAGTTAATTCCCCGTAGTAAATGCGGGGTTTACCAATGGGAATACTATAATCAATTAATTCGCTAGAGGTTTGTAAGGCCCCTTCGTCTTTATTTGTGCCGATATCTTTGACAAAATAGTAGGGTAAACCCCCAGCAGCCACTAAATTAACCGGGGAAAGAGTGAACCCATAACCGTGGGTATAAACGAGATGTTTATTCACCCAAGTGTTAGCAGAAGTGGGAACCGCACTATAATCTAATTCCCTAGCGGCAATAATGGTCTGCTGTTTTTCAGATATTTGACGTTCTTCGATTTTTTCAGGCAATCCCACTCGCACCCGATAGCGATCGATATCAGCATCGGGGAATTTATAATATAAGCGAATTTGCTGTAATTGTCGGTTAGTTTCTAGCAGTGGTTTGGTGTCCCAAAGACGAATATTATCGATAGTCAGATGATTTCTCTCTAAAACTTCGGCATTTAATTCGGCCTGTGGATCGAAAACTTGGGCATCAATTCTATCTAAGGAAAAAGCCGCTCTTGTGGATTGAATACTTCTTTCGATATAGGGTCTTTCTCTCACTAATTCATTCGGTTGTACGATTATTCTTTGTAATCCTCCACTGATAATTATGCCACTTATCCAAACAATTAAATAGAGAAATACAGGAACTAAGTAGGGGAAAAATACCAACTTTTTCTTGGCGGTTTTGTGTAATTTGCGACGGTACTTTTTACCAAATAATGCTTTTTCTCCTAACCACATACAGGTTATTCCTGCAATAATTCCCAGAATAATTTCAATAAATTGACCAACATGAGCATCGATATAACCCGCACCATAAACTACTCCTTCGGGAGAGTAAAGTAGCAGGTAACGCTGAATAATATGGTGTAATACTAGCAGCCCCATTAACCCACTCCACAGGGCGTATAAATGACGCAGTTGCGGACGAGAAAACCCCGGAAATTTTCCCAGAGAAAGACTATCACCCGAAAAAAGATAGGTTAAACTAACAGCAAAAAGAGTATATATTCCCACACCACTGAGCCATAATTCTAGTAACTGCCACAGGGGTAATTGAAAGATGTAAAAACCTAAATCATTCCCGTATTGAGGATCGTTAATATTGAAAGAAACACCATAAAAATATTTTAAAAAATTCGCCCACTGCCCAGCAATAATAAAAGATAGCATTACAGTAAATACTATAGATATTATTCGCAAAAAATACTCGGTTTTAGTTAATAATCCCAAGACTAAAAGAGCGATAATTACCCCTTGCCAAAGATTACTGGAAATATCGGTTAATACTTGTCTAATCCAAACTATTTCCAGAGGAGAACTTAGGGAAGAACTAAGGTTAGGGAGATTAAAATCTGGTGTCCAGAGACTGAGGGCTAGTTTACTGTAATACAATAACATTGACCCGATCCAAGCTCCAATTCCCGTTGCAATAATCAAAAGGCCGAGTAAATTAATACTAGGAGATTGAGGACTAAGAGGATAACTATCTTCCTGGGGTTTTTGCCAACGAAAACGCTGGGCTAAACGTAAATTAGTAAAAATAAAAAGTAGAGAAAGAATCGCACTTCCCCAACCTAATCCCAGTTGCCAAGATAATTGCTTCAGGAAAGTGTTTAAATAACCCATCTCGGTAAACCAGAGGCTATTGGCTACCACTAACACCCCCAACTGCCCGATCACAAGGCAGCCGAGAAACAGTAAAATAGGTTTAGCGATCGAGCTTCGGTTAGATCTGATGAGCATGGATAAAGTGATAAAAGAGAGTCTTCTTTCATTCTAGCGATTTTAGTTTCTCCCTGCTGCTTTTTCTTAATTTAAAGATAAACTTAAGAAACTATGGCTGGGTTAGGGCGATAATTTCGCTTAAAATCAGCAATTTTAGCTAGAATTAGCAGGTAATGATTCGGTAGTAGTGCCGTAGCCCTCTTGCTTACCTGGTATGAATTGTGTAAAATATTTATTAATAAAAATAATTGGAATCCGATCAGTCTTTAAACCTCTAGCTTGATCATGACTTTTCTAATAAATATCTTTTTCTGGCTCCTGTCTGGCTTACTCAAATATCAGTCTAGCACCGAACAAAACACCCCCCTTAGTTCACCTCTATTCCCCTGTCAAGCGTTGTGGTTTTCACCATACTATCAAGAATGGTTCTATTCATAATGGAAAACCCAAACGTCAATGTAAAGAATGTGGTCAAACGTGGCCGATTCAAGTCTGAATTGCATCACTATCTGATCTACCTTTACAGAATATATTATTAGGGGTCTGATAGTCAAGACATTTTCGAGGACGATTGTTAATCAAGTTTACGGCTCTTTCCACCTCCTCTGGCTTAACGATTTTAAAATTTGTCCCCTTGGCAAAAAATTGTCTTAACAGTCCATTGGTATGCTCGTTTAAT
>NZ_JADBUB010000221.1:0-7258 GCF_020245865.1 Microcystis sp. M169S2 | reverse complement strand
CTTTGTTGGAAGACCTGGGGACAATTTGCTTGAATACAGTGGAATGTACGATTAGGGAGGGAAGTTATCGTTTTTCTAAGATAACTCGACCGACCCAACTGCAACAAAAAGCGTTAGATTTATTGGGAGTTTCCCTAATTGGCTCTTCTGGTTTCTGTGTGGAAACGAGGTCTATGCTGATAGTTTCTTCCGCAAAATAGCCCTAAAAGTTTTACCCGATAAGCATTTCACGACTATATAAGCAAAAATTATCACACAAACTCTAGAAGAGCCCCTAATTTGTAGCCAGTAACGGGGCGCTGGAAATTCTTTTAATCCCTTCTACAGCACAGCTTATGGCTTTTTGTCAACGGGGAAGTCCAGATATTCAAGCCAAAAGATGGGCTGATAATATAGCGTTTCTGATTCACAAGAGGTACATTCCCGATCCTGAACAGCTTAATCAGCAAAGGTTTAAGTGTGCCGCACAGATGCGAGAACCGCTATAATGCCGTTGGTCGTCCAGAAATCCAGAAATTTGTCGGGGCATTAGCGGGACAAGGAGCCAAAAAAGGTATTTTCATCACTACTTCCTATTTTACCAAAGAGGCTTTAGAATATGCCCCCAGAAATGAGATAAAAATAGTGCTGATTGATGGGGAAGAATTAGGTCAATTGATGATTGATTATAACTTAGGTGTATCGACCAAAGAAATCTATGAAATCAAGAGAATCGATCATGATTATTTTGGGGATGAATGAGAGAGAGAGGGGGACAAGGGTTACAGAAAACGGCCATGGCGTTAAAATAGATGGAAAAAATAGAGGATAAAAACTATGGACGGGATGACCTTTTTTCAGAAAAGTGCGGGACAGTGGAAATCTCAGCGCACCACCCATCATTTACCCTTTCGACGCGCAGAAACCGGCGATTCCGAGATTTATGTGGAAGCTTTAAGCGCCGATAACCCGAAAATTATCGCTATCTGTGAAATGCACGAAGTCGATCCCGCTAAGACTGTGGGGGGTGCCTTTGTCAGTTGGGATGGTTCGATGCAGTGGGACAAAGAAAACGAAAATCATCAAGGAACCACCGTTTTTGCGCTAATTCCCGATGAAGATAATCCCCAAGCTGGTGTTCTCCTGCGGGAGCGAGGTTATGCGGAAATCATTCCCGTGGCGGGCCGTTATCACATTGATGAACAGGAAGGTTTAGTCTTAATTACAGAATACGAAACTATGACCTCGATCGAGCGTTTTTGGTTTGCCGATACCGATTTACGTCTCCGCACTAGCACAGTTCAACGTTTTGGCGGTTTTAATACGGCCACTTTCTGTGCTGAATCCCGCAATCAGTCATCGGAGTCAGTCTCTAGTGATTCCCCCGAACCATCATCCTATTCGATTAGTGGCTGGTAAATTCAGTTATCAGTTATCAGTTATCAGTCATCAGTTATCAGTTATCAGCTTTTTTCTCCCCTCTCCCTGCTCCGGCGCTCCCTGCTCCGGCGCTCCCCAACACCCTAGATGGTAAGCAAGTTTTCTTAACAATTGTAAGAATTTTTAATATTTCTTTTCTAGTTGGCACCTACTCCCTTATCATTAGGAGGAAAGTTTTTTAAGCATTTCTAAGGATACGGAGGTTTACCCTTGGCCATTCCTCTTTTAAATTACGCCCCCAAGTCCCAAAACGTGCGGGTAGCTGGTTATGATGTCGGTGGAGACGAAAAACCGAGAGTTTACACGACGGAAAATGTCCTCTCCCCTGGCGACCTGGACGATTTAATCGAAGCCGCTTACCGTCAGATTTTCTTCCATGCCTTTAAATGGGATCGGGAACCCTTCCTCGAATCCCAATTACGCAATGGACAATTATCGGTGCGGGATTTCATTCGTGGTTTACTGTTATCGAAAACCTTCTATAACAGCTTCTACGAGAAAAACAGCAACTATCGCTTTGTCGAACAGGTAGTACAAAGAGTCCTCGGTCGCGATGTCTATAGCGAAAGAGAAAAAATTGCTTGGTCGATTGTCGTTGCCACCAAAGGTATTCAAGGTTTTGTCGATCAACTTCTCAACAGTGACGAGTATCTGCAAAGCTTTGGTTATGATACCGTTCCCTACCAACGTCGTCGCACCCTGGCCAGCCGCGAAATCGGTGAACGTCCATTCAACATTACCTCGCCTCGCTATGATGGCTACTATCGTGGTATTTTGGGCTTCCCCCAAATCGTTTGGCAGAATGCTGTCCGTCGCTATGTTCCCCAAGAGCAAAAACCCAAAGCTGGCGATCCTTCCAGCTTCTTGGCTATGGCCCGGGGTCTCGGTAGCGCCAAAGGCAATCCTGTACCAAGAGTCTCCGCTATGAATATTAACATCGAGGCTTCTGTACCCCGTCGTTAATTTTTAGCTCAACTTGCCGGGGAGAGTCCCTAATTGGCAGAATGACCCCCGAACCATAATCAGGTTAGGTTATTTTGTGAATTGGTGGCTCTCCCTATGGGGTGGCTCCTGAGATAATCCCCCCACCGAGGACGATTTCCCCTTCATAAATCACGGCTGCCTGGCCCGGGGTGATACTAAATTGTGGTTCATCAAAAACCAGTTTCACTTGATTATTTTCTAGGGGAATAACATTGACGGGAACGGCCGGAGAACGATAACGTACCTGTACTTGAGCGCGGATAGGGGTGGTGGGTTCGGCAATAGAAACCCAGTTCATCCGTCCGACAAGACAATCGGCACTAACGGCACTGGCGCGATTACCGACGATAACCCGATTCATGACGGGATCGAGTTTTACCACATAGAGGGGTTCGGCGGCGGCGATGCCGATGCCTTTGCGTTGTCCGATCGTATAATGATGGATACCGCTATGTTTACCCAAAACTTTGCCATCGAGATCGACGATATCGCCCTCACTAACGGCGATATACTTATCCAAGAACGATCGCATCGTTCCGTGAGCTTCAATCAAGCATAAATCCTGACTATCGGGTTTATCTGCTGTTTTTAAACCGAATTCCTGGGCAATCCTGCGGGTTTCTGCCTTGGTTTGTTCTCCCAAGGGAAATAAAGTCCGACGCAGTACATCTTGAGTTAGATCATAGAGAAAATAGGATTGATCTTTATTTTTATCGACGGCGCGCAGCAGTTGATAACGGTTGTTTTCAGGAGAAAAACGAATTCTAGCGTAGTGACCAGTGGCAATAGTGTCCGTTTCTAAGGTTTCCCTAGCATAATGCAGCATCGGGCCAAATTTTACCGCTTTATTGCATTGAGAACAGGGCAGCGGTGTGATTCCCGCTTCGTAACCGGAAACTAGATAATCAATAATTTCTTTTTGGAAAAGCTCGCGACTATCGACGATATGATGGGGAACCCCCAACTGCTCACAAATAAAGGCCGCATCCACCATTCCCTCGGAGCAGCATTGACCTTTACCCTTCATTAACCAGAGGGTCAAGCCAATAACATCATAACCTTGAGCGTGTAAGGCGGCAGCGGCGACAGAGCTATCTACTCCCCCCGATAGACCGACAACAACTTTTCCCATAAATCTTGTAATGATTTTTAACCAATATACTTTCTAGACTAGCATCTCCTACTTTAAAATTTGGACATGGTGTACCCAAATTTCGTGTGAGGACAAACCAGCATGATGAGAACAAACCTACTGTTTTTCTCGGCCCTATTTTGGTTAAAAGTCGGGATAATCGCTCAAGGAACGCTACTGCTAAAAGCAGACTTATCTTTTGCCCAGAATGTTTATCCCGGTCGTCGTTTACCCCCACCACCAGCGGTGAGACAACCAACTAAACGTTCAGACAGTCCCAGTGCTGTTAATTGTTCCCAATGTTCACCCTTAAATTTGCCCCCGGTTAATTCTTCTTCAGTTCATCCTCCGGTGGCTGCCCCAGTTTCCAGTAATCAACCCCTGAGAGAATACGTTTTTCAAGCTCCCGCTACCGTGCGTCCCGCCGATGCTACGGTGGTTAATAATAATAATAATAATAATAATCGTCAAACTGTCAATCCACCAGCACCCAGACCTCAAAATCGCGCCAATAAACCCCCTTCTCCCCCACCACAGCAGCGGGTTATTGCCGCTAATCAACTCTTTCGCGTTGAAGTTAGGAGTAATAGTACAGAAGCGTTGGCAAAAATTCAAGAAATTGAACCTCTCGCATTTATCCGCGCGGGAGAAAATGTTATTCAAGTGGGGTTATTTCAGCAACAATACCAAGCAAAGGAAAGAGTACAAGAGTTAACTAAACAGGGTTTTAGCGCTCAGATTATTACCCTCAATAATTAGGGTATGCTGAAACAGTCTGTTGGTGGGGTGTAGGGTGTGGGGTGTAGGGTTTTATTCCCCCCCCGTTCACTCCAATGGCTGACACTTTTTGATATCAAAAAAGTCTAAAATTTTTATCCAACAAGGTTTTTAGATTTATTCAGCAAACCCTAATTATGCAATAATTCTCTAGAATTTCAGCTAATCTCGATCGAATCTCTTGCCTCTTGCCTATCCTAACCAAAAAGTTAATTTTACCCTATTAAGTAGTCGGACATAAATTCTGTTGTCTATCTTAAGAAATGTAAATTGCCGCAATTCTTACTGACGACCGGCTCCTGACAACCGGCTACTGACTCCTTACCCCACAGTTAACTTTACTTTTGTCCAACTACTTACTTAGCACACAGGGTTAATTTTGTCAAGCAAAATTCTGACCGCATCGATCATCACATCCGGTTGATCCATCCAGACAAAATGGCCACTTTTATCTGCTTGTATTTGCAGAAAATCTCCAGATAACTTGCCTAATTCTAGGTGCATCTCCTCCCGGAGTTGGTTGGCACTTTTGAGGGGAATAAACCGAGTCCAAAGGGAAGGTTTAAAAAAAGAATTAGCTTTAACACTAACTATCGGTAAATTACCGAAATTGTTAGCGTCACTTACCTGACGAGCGCTTTGGTCGAGATTAAGCATTTCTCTACTCATCGTCATCCAGTGTTTAGCGCGACAGAAAGAACGCTTAACTCGATCACAAGAATCTTGGGAAAAGCGACGCAATTCTGGTTTTAATAATTCAAAAACTCCCAGAACTTTCAGAACTCGGATAATGCCTAAAATTGAGCCGATAATCGACATCAAGAATCCCGAGATAAAAAATAATTTTAATGCCTTTAATGCTGGCGACATTTTCAGCATTCCCTGCTCGTGTAAACCATCGGTGAGTACCAAACCTACTACTTTTTCTGGGAACAGATGAGCATATAGTCGAACATTATAACTGCCAAAAGAATCACCAACTAAAATATAAGGTGGCTCTATTTTTGCTTGGGTAAGTAATTGATCTAATTCCTGAACAATTTGGTAGCTAGTTCGCGGATATGGACTAGGATCGCTCCAACCATAACCCGCTCGATCATAAATACAAACCCTAGCTAATTTTGACAATTCTTCTATCAAAAAATATCCCTCAATTCCCCCTAAACTATGGTCAATAATAATAGTGGGACTAGCCTCTCCTGCTAGACAAAAATGTAGGCGATATTTACCCAGATTAATCAAATTACCCGGCGGTGCTTTTTGTTCTTCTAACCAAACAGATAACGTCTGATAAACTGTTGTCGCTACTAGGAGAATTACTCGAATTGATAAAGACATAACTAGACCTCTTGTAAAAATAAAAAATCTTCCTTTAGGTGAGGAGTATCCGAGCCAGTAGCCGGTCGTCAGGAGAATTAAGAATGAGCATTAATCAATTAAATGCTCTATTTAGGGATTTTATGCAATTTTATGTCTATTTTTCTCATTTTTGCACTCTCAAAAATTAATTATGCAAGAACTCTAATCATCAATTAAATGGTCGATTTAATGGTGAGCAGCGGCAATGATACTAAATCCGTTTATTAAAGACTCATTATCTATCCCCCCTCTCTTGCCTCTTGCATGAGTGCCTGTCCTTATAAGTAGCCTATACTCAACGGATTTAGCTGTGATTAAAAGAGAGCGCCAGTATTGCAGCCAAAATATAATACAAATGAACGCTTGCCACGATGATTTTGAGCCAAGTATTTCTAGTCAATTGAGCATAAATACTTAAAATACCCTCAAATGCGAGCTGCTACGCAGTGCCTTCGGCATCGCATTTACCGAAGAAAAAGCGCTTAATAAGTTGTTAAATTTCGAGAACAACATTAGCAGTATGCTGAAAATTGGCGAAAACCATTAAGATCATAGACCGAGTTTAATCTTATGCTAGAGAAAATACTATACGCTGATTCCGGCGCAGGTCAAACCCAAGAAATGCTACAAGCATTGATGGATCTCCCCGCTATCCGGAAAGCGTCGATTACCATTCTCCGGGTTGTTCCCCCTCAGATTACCACCGAAGCCCTGGCTAGTAAATGGGAGGAAGGAACCCAAATGCTGACTAAAATCCTGCAAGAAGTCAAAATTGAACCGAGCAAAGTTTCCACGATTCTGCGGCAAGGAGATCCCAAAGATACCGTCTGTCAAGTTGCCGACGAAATCGGCGCTGATTTGATCCTGATGGGTTCCCGAGGACTGAAGCGACTGGAGGCAATTCTAGAAAATTCCGTCAGTCAATACGTCTTTCAACTGACTAATCACCCGATGTTATTGGTAAAAGACGATATTTACGTCAAAAAAATCAAAAAGGTGATGGTAGCTCTCGATAAGTCTAGCTCGGCTGATTTAGCTCTCGATCTGGCTATTTATCTCCTGCGAGACTATCCTTCAGCAGAGTTAATTCTGGCCCGCGTCAACCCCGACTTAAAGCCAGAATTTGCCCCCACTTCCCCCAAAGAAATGGAAGAAAACCCGATTATAGGGCCGGCAGTAGCAAAAGTGAAACGGATGAATATACCCTATCGCTGCGTGGTGACGGGGGGTAAACCGGGGGAACAACTCTGCAAACTCGTCGATGATTATAATGTGGATCTCTTACTGTTGGGTTCGCCCGATCGCCGTCCTTCCGTGGCCAAGAGTTTACCAGATCTCGATCGCCTTCTCGGTACTTCCCTCTCGGATTATGTGCGGGTTAATGTCAACTGTCCCGTCCTTTTAGCTAGAAAAGAAGGGATTTAGCCCCTATTGGGTGTAGGCAGCTAAGTCTTGACTCATTTGATTTAAGTTGCTGGCAATGGCTTTCATCGTCATAAAAGCCGAGCTAAAGGCGATTAGCTCATTTAAGGGATAACTTCGACTCTCAACCCCCAAGCTCAGTAATTGCTTCTCAAGAGATTCAAT
>NZ_JADBUB010000220.1:0-20765 GCF_020245865.1 Microcystis sp. M169S2 | reverse complement strand
GGCGGCTTCGGTATAGGCGGCGATCGCCCGTTCTAGGTTGGCTACCGGCTCTTTCCCTAGTTCGGCTTGGGTGAGGTAGGCTACGCCCAGATTAGTGAGGGTTTGGGCTAAATCCCTTTCTAATCCGGGTTGGCGGCTGATAATGGCGGCTTCGGTATAGGCGGTGATCGCCCGTTCTAGGTTGGCTACCGGCTCTTTCCCTAGTTCGGCTTGGGTGAGGTAGGCATTGCCCAGATTAGTGAGGGTTTGGGCTAAATCCCTTTCTAATCCGGGTTGGCGGCTGATGGTGGTGGCTTCGGTATAGGCGGTGATCGCCCGTTCTAGGTTGGCTACCGGATCTTTCCCTAGTTCGGCTTGGGTGCGGTAGGCTATGCCCAGATTATTGAGGGTTGCGGCTAAATCCCTTTCTAATCCCGGTTGGCGGCTGATAATGGTGGCTTCGGTATAGGCAGCGATCGCCCGTTCTAGGTTGGCCACTGGCTCTTTCCCTAGTTCGGCTTGGGTGCTGTAGGCATTGCCCAGATTATTGAGGGTTTGGGCTAAATCCCTTTCTAATCCCGGTTGGCGGCGGATGGTGGTGGCTTCGGTGTGGTTGGCGATCGCCCGTTCTAGGTTAGCCACCGGCTCTTTCCCCAGTTCGGCTTGGAGGCTGTAGGCACTGCCCAGATTATTGAGGGTTTGGGCTAAATCCCTTTCTAATCCGGGTTGGCGGAAGATGGTGGTGGCTTCGGTATAGGCGGCGATCGCCCGTTCTAGGTTGGCTACCGGCTCTTTCCCTAGTTCGGCCTGGGTGAGGTAGGCATTGCCCAGATTAGTGAGGGTTCCGGCTAAATCCCTTTCTAATCCGGGTTGGCGGCGGATGGTGGTGGCTTCCGTGTAGGCGGCGATCGCCCGTTCTAGGTTAGCCACTGGCTCTTTCCCTAGTTGGGCTTGGGTGAGGTAGGCTAGGCCCAGATTAGTGAGGGTAGAGGCTAAATCCCTTTCTAATCCCGGTTGGCGGCTGATGGTGGTGGCTTCGGTATAGGCGGCGATCGCCCGTTCTAGGTTGGCTACCGGCTCTTTCCCTAGTTGGGCTTGGGTGAGGTAGGCATTGCCCAGATTAGTGAGGGTAGAGGCTAAATCCCTTTCTAATCCCGGTTGGCGGCTGATGGTGGTGGCTTCGGTATAGGCGGCGATCGCCCGTTCTAGGTTGGCTACCGGCTCTTTCCCTAGTTCGGCCTGGGTGAGGTAGGCTATGCCCAGATTATTGAGGGTTTGGGCTAAATCCCTTTCTAATCCCGGTTGGCGTTCAGTTGCAGCACAAAATTCGTATCCATAGACGGCAATGGCTAGGTTAATGAGTGGATTACCTTTAGTAAACCTAGAAAAAGCATCAGCAAGACGATAGAGGAGTACCCCTAGTTGGTAAATTCCCCCTGGACTGGCCTGTTCCCTGGTTTGATTTCCCCAAGCACGGAGGAGGTTAACTAAGTTTTCATCTAAGAGATGGAGGTTATTGTCAAGCAGGGGATAAATTGCTTGGCGGTTTCCGTCACTTTCCTCGACAGTTTGCAGTAGGGTTTGTAAAAAACTGATGTAGAGGTTTTGGTTATCTCTGGGCGGGTCTAAAATTTGCTCTAACTGTTGCGCCATATTCAGCAACCATCTCCCGTTATTGCTGTCTCCTTGCTGTTCTAAGAAGCCTGCATACTGCTTCATCACAGCGACTAAGCCTGCATCAAGTAATTCCGCATTAGCTTGTAATAGCGCTGGTTCCTGACCATTTTCGCACTGGAAGAGCGCTTGGATTAGGGCTAAGTAAGCTTCTATTCTTGCTTCGTTCATGATTGGTTTTAGGTTTTAGGTTTTATTAGCGTTAGCGATAGCGTAACGCACCAAATAAATTAATGATAGATGTGGTGCGTTACGACGGATTGTTAGATGTGAGTAGGGGCGAAGCATTCGGACAATAACCTATTACTGAAACCCTAGATTTCCTATCCGAATGCTTCGCCCGTACCCCGAATTTTTCTCTAGCAAACTCAATTGGGGATGGGGGGTGAGTGCGATCATGGATTTTAAGCTATAATCAAAGATGTTGATTTATCCCATGAAGTAACAATGTTATCGATTAATCTAGATCGAGAAACCGAGAACTATCTAGCAGACATCATTTCCGAAGAGAATATTAGCTCAGAAGAACTTCTGAAAAAACTCATTTACGAACATTGGCAAAGCTTAAAACCGCGTAAAACTTTATCACAACGCCGGGGAGGTCATCCTCAGCATCTTTTAGAAAATGCTCCACCTGATTTATCATTGCGAGAAAACCGCAAAAAAGTAGTGGCAGAATATATCCAAAACCACCATCAGCAAGATCATTCATGACAAATTATCCCCCCAAAATTATTACAGATAGCAGTATTTTATTCGCCTATTATAGTTCCCAAGATATAGTTATTTCAACTAAGAATGAGACAAGACTCACCTATCTCACTATTATTGTCAGTAAGCACTCCCGCAGGGGCGAAGCATTCGGATAAGAAATCTACGGTTTCAGCGATAGGTTATTGCCCGAATGCTTCGCCCCTACAACCTTATTTGAAATGACTATATGTTACATTTGGGCGCAGGTTTCCCAGATGGCGAAAAGTGGGATATAATTACAAATG
This sequence comes from Microcystis sp. M169S2, assembly GCF_020245865.1. NCBI lineage: Bacteria > Bacillati > Cyanobacteriota > Cyanophyceae > Chroococcales > Microcystaceae > Microcystis > Microcystis sp. M169S2. Next base: position 18,114 of record NZ_JADBUB010000220.1, on the reverse strand, counting down.
ATAATAGTCAAAATTAAAAGGTAAGTATGCGCTATAAAGTAAGGTTACAAGAGAGCGAGGAAGGATATGCGATATGGTGTCCAAGTTTACCGGGGTGCTGGTCACAAGGGGAAACTAAAGAGGAAGCTTTAGAAAATATCAAGGATGCCATTCAACTCTACTTAGAGACAGTCGAAGAACTAAATAAAGATGACGAATCTCTTTATGTAGAAGTTGGATAATTATGCCAAAACTTCCAGGAATAAATCATTTAAGAGCAATTCAGGCCTTAGAAAAAGCAGGTTTTCAAGTCATTAGACAAGGTAAACATATTACGATGGCGAATGGGAAGCGTATTATTGTCATTCCTAGAGCCAATCCGGTTAATGCTTATACTATGGCTGGAATTGTTAACGATGCTGGATTGACCATTGAAGAATTTAAAAAGCTTTTATAGCTTTTCGACAATTATTTTAATACTTTTCATGATTATTTTTTAAACAAATTTTCCCAATTCATCAAGCAAATCCATCGCCACCTCTAGCCAGTCCACCGCACCCTCTGAAGATGACTTAGGCGTTGCTTCCCTTACCCCTTCCGGACGCGAGACTAAGGGTTTAAAATTCTCATTATTCTCGTTGGCCTTCTCTGCTAAAAAGTCCCCTAATAGCTTCGGACGCTCATAGTCCTGCCGATAGTCCCAGACCCAGTTTAACACCGTGATTACCTCCGATCGCTGTTCCGCTGACCAGCCTTGTTTATCGATATACTGCGCCATGATTTGCTGACAGTTTTCCCACCGACGGTAAGCCTCCCACAGCGCCGATATAGGTTTCCTCATCGCCAAGGACACCGCACCGCCTTCTGGGAAATCCTGGCGCAGGTCCGAACTCAACAGAACCCCAGTTAACCAAGCTCCCCCTTCCCCTAACTCGACTAAAATATAGGCCAATGTTGCTGGATTTAGGTCAATTTCGACCCTAATTTGGCTTAAATCCAAAAGTTCTGCACCAGAGTCTTGGGGAATCAATACAACTTCTAGTTTACCTAGCTTGGGTAGTACCACTTGAGCATTATCAGCCGCCGCAGCATCTACCTCTATCCCATGCTCTTCTAGATAATCTGTCAGCACCGCCGCCGCTAAGGTGTTCTGACGAATCAATTCCCCAAAGCTGGGATAGGGAACCCAAACAGAGTCGGCTAAATCTGTTTTAGGGTCTAAACCCGCAAGTTTAGCTAACTCAACCAGATCATCTGTATCTGCATTAGCAAGACGCAGGTACAGTTCTTCAACTTCTCGAATAAAATCTGCATCACTCATAACGTAATACCTGACGACTTAGATAGGGTTGGGTTTTATGCTTTAAAAATAACTTAGCTACTGCTAACTCAAATACGTTCAATTTGTGTCCAGAAATATCATCTTTAAATAAATTTTCTAAACCTGTAATCACAACCTGACGCATTTCATGAGTAAATGTCGCTTCAACGCTCCAGGGAACACCCGCAATTAACATTTTACCCAGGGAATCCGCTAATTCCCCAATCAAAACAGGCTCACCTGTCCTATTCTCGAACACCCACACAGGCTGATTATTTGCTCCCTTGTGACTAATTTGCGCTATTTTAAGCTGAAACTTATCCCCCTGGGACTCTTTCCGACGCTGTTCTCTAGCTCCCTTTAAGCTTGCTTTCGGTAAATCAGGAGTTACAGTTCCTTCTAGTTGAAACTTGCTTTCCTGTTCTCCTCCTAACTGACGTTCAATCTCTAATTCCCTTGCTAAAATCTTTTTCAACGCTTCATTTCTCAACTCAGAAGGCATTTGGCCATTCTCCAGTTTTAAGCGCAACTCTCCCCCCCGCAAACCAAACTTAACCCGTCCAAAAGAAAAATCAAGCCACTGCTCATTAAAAATAATCCGCACCGATAGGGAAAACGCCTCTGGATCAGACTTTTTCAAAAGCGAAAAAAGTCCCTTCGACTCAGGCGCAACGGGTTCTCCCGAAATCTCCAAGTGCAGACATTCAGGACACTTATTGTCATGTTCTGTTACCGCAATTGCCCTTGATTGCTTTGCCATCATCCTAGGCCTTTCAAACCCTTAACTGTAATAATTGTACTGTATGTGGGGTTTGCGGCAAAAAATTTGTTGTTTTGCTAATAAAGTCCCAAAACCATTTTTTAGCAAAGCTGCTACCGATATTCAGCCAGCCCTAATTAGCTAGAGCAAGCCTCAAGAATTCCTAGCAAATTAACTAAGGGGTTATCTTAATGCTTGCTGCTATCAGCTTAATTTTCTTCCTCCGCTTCTGGGGTTGGTTGTGGTAAACGAGCGATAAAATCTTTCATTTTAGGATGATTAAACATTTTCTCCGTATCTTGCAGAAGACGTTGACCCCAGAGATTTTCCCCTAAAAATTCCAGACTGACATAACGACTATCGCTAGTGAGAGCGGCCTGAGCTAATTTGATGCCCTCCTCAGTTTTTCCTTGACTATAAATAGCCACCGCAATAGCTAACTGAGGTTCTGGCTGTTTAGGATCGATTTTCAAAGCGGCCCGCCAATCTTTAAGAGCGGCTTCCTTATCACCCTGTTCGTATTTAACTAAACCAATATTATTAATAGCGGGCCAAAAATCTTTATCTTGATTAACAGCCTTTTCGTAAGCTGCGATCGCTTGGGGATATTGTGCTAACTTGAGATAGGAATTACCGAGATCAAAAAGAGCGGGGGAGATATCGGGTTTAATTTGCAAACCCGCTTCAATCTGGGCAATAGCAGACTTGTAATCCTGATTCTGAAAATAGGCACTACCGAGGGAAAATTTAATATTAGCGTGGGCATCGGCGGGAGCAATGGACAAAGATTGATTTAATGCCTCGATACCGAGTTGCACCTGATCGTCTTGCAGATATAAACTACCGAGAATAAACCAAGTTTGATAGAGATGGGGGGCTAACTGCACCGCTAACTTAGCCCGTCCGAGGGCCGCATCGGTACGGCGAAAACGAGCTAATTGGATGGCATCTTCGGCGATTTCAATTCCCGCTTGTTCCATCTGTTCTAACTCCGGTTCGATGGCGTAGGGGAGTAGTGCTTGGGAAAAAGCCGGCGGGCTGCCAGCGACGAAAAAAATGAGCAAAGAAATGATTAATCGAAGTTTTGGCACAGTTTACCCCCGCGATAGGCCTTTTTTAATCAGTCTATCTCGCTTGGGAGTTGTTGGCTAAAGAAACAACAAAGGCAACTCTAGAGACGTTAGTATATAACCAATTAACTTTTGGCTGATCGATGGCAATAACCGTGTTGGGAAAATCAAATCGCCCCCTATTTTGGATATTCGGACTCATGGCTAGTGGTTTTCTGGCGGTGGGAGTGGTTTCTTATCGCTTGCTGCAAACCCCTCCTCCTGGCCTAGAATTGGCGAAAATGACCGTTCCTGCTCAACGGGAAACCCTCGCTGTGGAAATTAAAGCTAGTGGTAGGGTGGAACCAATACAAAGTGTCAACATTAGCCCAAAAAACCCCGGCCGATTAGTGCGATTATTGGTGGATCAGGGCATGATTGTTAAAAAGGGACAAACCCTCGCCGTCATGGATAATTTAGAGGTGTATGCCCGGGGAATGCAGTCAGAAGCGCATCTACGGGAAGCTCTAGCCAGTCTGGAACAGGCTAAACGCAGCATTCCCGAAGATATCCGGCAATTACAAGCCCGATTTTATCAGGCCCAGGCCAGTTATAAGCAATTAGAAGCCCGTTTAGCTCAGGCCAAAGAAAGAATTCCCAAAGATTTAGACCAGCTGCAAGCTCAGGTACAAGCGGCCCAATCCCGTTTTCGACTAGCAGAAAATCGGGTTAAACGCAATGAAAATTTAGTCCGGGAAGGGGCGATCGCTCAAGACCAATTTGATGCCGTCCTCAATGAATATCTCAACGCTAAAGCCAATTTAGACGAATCGATCCGCCGTTTGGAACAAGCGGATAAAACCGCTTCCCCAGAAGTGGCCGGAATTGAGCAGGAAATGATAGGAGCGGCAGCAGCGATCGCAGAAGCGAAATTTGCCCTCGAACAACGCCAAAAAACCCAAGAAACGGAGCTGGCTCGACTAGAATCATCTGTAGCGGCCGCTAGGGCCGATTTAGAGCAAATCAAGATTCAATACCGCGATACGGTCATTACTGCTCCCTTTGATGGCATCGTCACCCAAAAATACGCCACTGAGGGTTCTTTTGTCACCCCCACCACTTCGGCCTCTAGTACCGCTTCCGCCACTTCCACCTCGATTATCGCCCTAGCATCGGGATTGGAAGTGATTGCTAAAGTGCCGGAAGTAGATGTGGGTTTATTGCAGCGCGGCCAACCCGTGCGCATTGTCGCCGATGCTTTTCCTGAAGAAGTCTTTGAAGGTCGAGTTATTCTCGTAGCTCCCGAAGCAATTATCGAGAATAATGTTACTTCTTTTGAGGTCAGAATCGGTTTGGTGACGGGACGGGACAAACTTAAATCGAAAATGAATGTGGATGTAACTTTTGTCGGCCAGCAGTTAGATAATGCCCTCGTCGTGCCGACTGTAGCCATTGTCACCCGGGAAGGCAAGTCAGGGGTTTTAGTTCCCGATGCCGAAAATAAACCCAGTTTTAAACCCGTTTCGATCGGTTTGGTCCTAGACGATAAAACCCAAATTTTATCAGGTTTGGAAGCTGGAGAAAAGGTCTTTATCGATCTCCCCGAAGGGGCCGAAGATACCTCGAAAAATAATAAAAAATCTCAATAATTTTTCTTAACAAATATATCCAAATTGTCTTTTTTATGCTCTGGCAGGAGTCAGGATTCAGGAGACAGGATTCAGGGACAGGAGATTATTTTATTTATTCTCCCCACACCCCACACCCCACACCCCACACCCCACTGATAACTGATATGTTTATCATCGAAAGTTTAAAAATGGCCGTCTCCACCCTAAGGGCCAATAAAGTGCGTAGCGGCCTAACCATGCTAGGAATTATCATCGGTAACGCTTCGGTGGTAGCCATGATCGGTATTGGCCAAGGGGCGCAAACCTTAGCCAATGACCAGTTTGCTAACTTGGGACCCAATACCATTTTTGTGGTGCCGGGGTCGCGACAAGCACGCAATACCACCGTTGATTTACCGAAAACCCTGGTTTTAGCCGATGCTCAGGCGATCGCCGAACAAGTTCCCACCGTCGCCGAAGTCGCTCCGGAAATAAACGCTCGTTTCCTGATTTCCTATCGTAATCGCAACATGACGGCTCTAGTGACGGGAAGCACCTCAGAATACGCTTCTGTCCGCAATTTTACCCTAGAAAAAGGTCGTTTTATCAATAATATCGATCTAGCCCGCAACAAACGGGTAACGGTAATCGGCCGTGAAGTGGCAGCGCAACTTTTCCCCACCCAAAATCCCCTCGGTCAACAGCTGCGGATCAAAAATCTCAGTTTTGAGGTGATCGGGATTTTAGAGGCGAAAGGCTCCTTTTTTGGCAATAATCAGGATGAAATGCTGATTATTCCCCTTAGTACCATGAACTCGCAACTGGTGGGCAAAACCTCCCCCTACGGTGTCGAGTTGAGTTGGATTAGTCTCAACGCGCGATCGGGGGAGGAAATCCGCGCTGCTAAGTTCCAAATCCAGAATCTCCTGCGTTTACGCCATAAAATCGTCGCTGAGGATGATTTTCGCGTCGAAACTGCTAAACAGATGATCGAAATCTTCGGTACGATTACCAAGGGTCTAACCCTACTTTTGGCTCTAATCGCCGGTATTTCCCTAATTGTCGGTGGTATCGGGGTGATGAATATTATGCTGGTTTCGGTTTCGGAAAGAACCGGGGAAATCGGACTAAGAAAAGCGATCGGAGCCAGAGAACAGGATATTCTCTTACAATTTCTGATTGAATCAACTCTCGTTTCCATCGCCGGCGGTGCGTTTGGTATTCTCTTCGGTGCAGGAGCGATCGTTCTCGTCTCCAGTTTCTCTCCCCTGGCCGCCACTGTTTCCGCCAGCGCCGTCGCCCTGTCTTTGAGTGTTTCCACGGGTATTGGTCTCTTTTTCGGCGTTTTTCCCGCCTATCGTGCCTCTAAATTGGAGCCGATTGTCGCCCTCAGAAGTGTATAATTTTTTAAGTTTTTTCGGGGACGTTTTTGGCAAGGATTGCTTTTATAGCTAAGTTAGGGTTTAATGTGTGGGACGGATTTTATAATCCCGATAACGACGATAATCATTGAGGATGCGATCGTGATCAAAGCATAAAGGTTGGGGGAATTCCCAGAGATGAAAAATCCCGACTTTTTTGGCATCATCGGCAGCGATCGGTTTTCCTTTTGCCGTGGCGATAAAAACGATACTAATGGTGTGTTGACGTGCATCGCGGCTAGGATCGGAATAGACGTGAAATTGCTCGATTAACTGCACCTGCAAGCTGATTTCCTCGTAAGCTTCCCGAATGGCGGCCGTTTCCACCGATTCGCCGTAGTCCACGAATCCCCCCGGAATTGCCCAACCAAAGGGCGGATTTTTTCTCTCAATTAGTACGATCGGACGATGGGGCGAGTCGATCAGTTCGATGATAATATCAACAGTAGGGGCAGGATTGCGATAGGTTGTCATTTTTTTCAGTTGTCAGTGAACATTTATCGGTAATCGGTGAATAATTTCATTTAAGACTCATAACCTTAAAATCGAATGCTTTCTAACCAGTCACTGATCAGGGATCACTAACAAGGAGGATCATAAAAGTTGTTAGAAAATGCCAAGAAAATTACGGTGATAGGTGGGGGAATTTGGGGACAAACTCTCGCTAATTTGGCTAGACTTAATCACTTAGCTGTTAGGGTTTGGTCTCGTCATACTGGGGAAGATTTAGGGGCTATTATAGCAGATACTGATGTAATTATTTCAGCAGTTTCGATTAAAGGAGTTGTTCCCACGATCGAACAATTACAGCAATTACCATTAAATTCTTCCACAATTATCGTCACCGCCACTAAAGGATTAGAGCCAATCACCACTCGTACTCCTTTTCATCTGTGGAATCAAGCTTTTCCCGCTAATCCCCTTGTGGTTCTTTCTGGTCCCAATTTAGCTAAAGAAATTAATCAAGGTTTACCCGCTGCGACGGTGGTAGCAAGTTATCAGCAAAAAGCGGCAATATTGTTACAAAAATTATTATCTGGGGAATCTTTTCGGGTTTATCTGAATAGCGATCCCTTGGGGACTGAGTTAGGTGGCACTCTTAAAAATGTCATGGCGATCGCTTCTGGGGTTTGTGATGGTTTACAGTTAGGTACTAATGCCAAATCTGCCCTATTAACTCGCGCTTTACCGGAAATAATTCGGGTGGGAACTTGTCTAGGAGGTTGTCAAGAAACTTTCTTCGGTTTATCGGGTTTAGGGGATTTATTAGCTACCTGTAATAGTCCTTTATCCCGCAATTATCAAGTGGGTTATCAATTAGCTTTAGGTTTATCTTTGCCTGAGATTTTAGGGAAGTTAGAGGGAACTGCCGAGGGAATAAATACCACAGAAGTTTTGATGAGAATTGCCCAAGAAAAAAATTTATATGTACCGATTACCTGTCAAGTTGATCGTCTTTTGCGCGGGGAAATTTCTCCCCAAGTTGCCGTTTATGAATTAATGCGTCGGGATCTAAAAGCAGAATTTGATTAAGAGACAAGAGATTTTTTAGTAAACAGTAAAAAGTAATCCGTGAGGGGTTGGGAAGTGGGGACGAAGGTTTAACGCTTTGCTTTGTTGGTTATCTTAGTCATAAATAAAGTATCAAATAGCCCCAACGGGATTCTCCATTTTTTTAGATAAAGATAGTGCGTTAAGCAAATTATTGTTATTAACAAATATTTTACACACTTCATACACGATAAGCACCATGGCTCACCACTACTACCCAATCATTACCCGGTTGCCTTTTTGCTCGATCGATTTTTATAACTCCCCTAATGGCTTCAATTATTATTTACTCAGACTGAGACTCAGGGAGTAACTTAGGTTGAAATAATTGGGAAGGAACAAAACGAAAACCGCTTTGATCTTCTTGACGAATTAATAATCCTTGTTCTTCCATCGATTTAAGTTGGGGCAAGAGAGCAACAAAGGTTATAGCATCAAGTTTAGCCAAAGTTTGATCAGAAATATTCTCACTAATGCCACCGGCTTGATGAGCAACGTATAATAAATGACGAAACTGAGGACTTAAATAATCAGTAAAGTCTTTTTGAAGGATTTGCCAAATTGAATAAAAAGCAGTTTCATCAATAATTTCATATCCTTCTGAAGCAGCTTGCCTTAATACTTTTTCACAGATAGTATTCAGTTCTCGAGGAATTCCTTGAGCGCAACCCGTAATTAAATTGATGACTTCCTCTGTGAAAGGATAGGGATCATTTCGCTGTTCGTTTCTGGCACTATTAAGATAATTAATAGCAATGTGACGTAAATCATCTTGACTCATGGGTTCAAGGGGAATATCTTCAGAAAAGATACCAAGGGCTTTTAAGGTTGCTTCTTGAAACTCGGTAAAGCCTCTTCCTGTCATAATAAATCCTCGATGTTTTCCCATCCGAAATAAATCTAAACTACTTTCTAAAATTGTTCGGACAACAATGGGGTCTTTTTTGTCAAAATCATCAATAGCAATAACAATACGAGAATAAATTTCCTCGGCTCTATTTAATAAACGAATGAGTAGAGGATAGGGATCAGCATTGGCAGTGGGAGTCAGTTGATTAGCAGGGGATTCTTCCTTTTTGCCAAAGGATAAAAAGCCTAATCTAACTTGCCCTTCGATAGTGGTTTTATTGCGTTGGATAGAATAACCTAAAAGCATATTAGCAATGTCTTCTGATTCTTGATCACTATCCGCTAAACTATCGGCTACAGCTAATAATAAAGCACGATAAAATTCCGTGGAACTTTCCCCAGGAATACCGCTAATATAACGCAATAACATTTTTTCATTTAATTGGTTAACTTCCTGTTGTAACTGGTTAAGTAAATTAAAAATTAAGGCAGTTTTACCAATACCCCAAGCCCCCCTAACTAAGATATTACGTCCTTCATAGAGGGTCGGAATAACGACATCTAAAACTTGATCTCGTCCATAAAAAATCTTTGCTAATTTTTCGGGATCATCGGGGGGAGTTGGTCGAAAAGGATTTTCTATAAGTCCCCATTTTTTGAGAGTTGATTGATAACGGCTGAGTCTTGTCATTTTTTACGCAGATTGTAGAATTTTTAGTAGATGATTAATTTCCTCTAGTCGTTCTGAATTATTGTTTTCTTGATAATATGTTTGTGCCTCTTTTAAATGACTACAAGCTTGGGAAATCTTGCCAATTTGTATTTCTAGATTGCCCAGTGCAGTTGTCACAGAAGCCACATTATCTTGATCACCTAAACGACGGAATAGACGTAAAGAATCTTTAAAATAAAGTCTTGCCTGTTCGAGCCTACCAGTGCGATGATAGAGACGGGCAAGTTCCAATAAAATTGGAGCCAAACTACTAATATCCTTTTGTTTTTGATAAAGTTGCTGACAATTTTCTAAGTGTTCAATAGCTTCTGTATAATATCCGCCCTCAAATAAAGCTTTTCCTAATTGATAGGAATAGTTAAAATATAAGGTTTTGTCTTCGGTTTTTTCAATAATTTCTCCAGCTTGTTTATAAGAGTTAATTGCTTGTTGAATGTCTGCCACTTTACCAAGAAGTTTAAATCGTTCTCTGAGAGTATTGGCTAAATTATATTGTGTCTCTGCCCAATCTCCTGGAAAGGCTTGACGGGTATAAATTTTTAAGGCTTCTTGATAACAGACAATTGCATTTTCGATATTCTCGGCTTTATTGCCTCTAATTCGTTCACTATAAGCATTGCCTAAATTATTTTGAGTAGTTGCCCAGTCAAGAGGAAAGACATCAAAAGTACGAATTTTTAAGGCTTCTTGATAACAGAAAATTGCGGTTTCTATATTCTCTACTATGTCTCCTTTGATTCTGTTTATGTAAGCAGCACCCAGATTATTTTGTTCCCTTGCCCATTCATAAGGAAAAGCATCACGGGTATATACTTCTAATGACAGGTTATAAGCAACAATAGCTAACTCTAGATTATCAGCCCTTTCTCCTCTGATGCGATTACTATAAGCAGTACCCAGATTATTTTGTACCCTTGCCCATTCATAAGGAAAAGCTTGACGGGTATATACTTCTAAAGACTGGTTTAATGCTGCTATAGCTAACTCTAGATTATCTGCCCTTTCCCCTCTGATGCGATTACTATAAGCAGTACCCAGATTATTTTGTACCCCTGCCCATTCATAAGGAAAAGCATCACGGGTATAGACTTCTAAAGACAGGTTATAAGCAACAATAGCTAACTCTAAATTTTCTGCCCTTTCCCCTCTGATACGATCACTATAAGCATTACCCAGATTATTTTGTATCATTGCCCATTCATAAGGAAAAGCATCACGGGTATATACTTCTAAAGACAGATTATAAGCAACAATAGCTAACTCTAAATTTTCTGCCCTTTCCCCTCTGATACGCTTATTATAAGCATTCCCCAGATTATTTTGTCTTGCTGCCCATTCATAAGGAAAAGCATCACGGGTATATACTTTTAACAGGGTGTGATAGCCTGTAATAGCGATTTCCAGATTATTAGCCCGACTTCCCAAGGGAGACTCTGAAATATCAATTAACCCCGTTGCATAGTTTTCCATCACCTGCAAAAATTGGGGGTCAATCAATTCCTGATTTGCTTGCAGAATATTATTGAGTTCCTCATCATCGGCACGAGCAAGCAACTGTTCAATTAAATTCACATAAGCTTGAGCGCGTTGTTCATTCATTGCTTTGATTGTGATTGATGTGATGGACTATGATTTTTTCGACAGACCGACCCTATGAATATGCTAATAAAAAAAGGTGGGTTAAGTCCCACCTTGATAACTGATTAGGATTTTTGGCTGAAATAGGCCTCTAGCGCCTCATTGATGATTTGATTCATCGGCCGTTTTTCCGTTTCCGAAGCTTCCTTGAGACGGACAAACATATCATCGGGGACGCTGACACGGTTTTGATTTTTACGCACGCGTTTGGGTTTTGATTCAGTAGTAGTAGTTTCGGTCATTTTAGGTGTGTAGGTGGCTGAAAATGCTTGTAAAGCAGGGAAATCGACTCGATGACAGAATTCTCCGAAGGTTTCGTTATTTTGTTGATCCTGTTGGAAGTAAACGAAAATCGGTTCTAAGACCTTTTCTAGATCATCGATCGCCATTTTATCCAAATAGGGGCGCGCTAGTCGAGTTTGATCGGCTGTTCCCCCTAACCAGAGTTGGTAGGAATTGGGAGCGCTACCCACAAATCCTAATTCTGCCATATAGGGACGCGCGCAGCCATTGGGACATCCTGTCATGCGGATGACAAATTGCTCTTTGCTTAATCCTAAGCGATTAAGCAGGGTGCGAATGCGTTCAATCACGCTGGGTAAAATTCTTTCTGACTCAGTAATCGCTAATCCACAGGTGGGCCAAGCGGGACAGGCCATGGCATAACGGGTTAAAGGGTCAATTTCGGCGGGATTAGTGATAATTCCGTGTTCTTTCAGGATCGCCTCGATCGCTTGCTGATCCTTGGGTTCAATTTCGTAGAGAATGATATTATGGTTAGCCGTCAAGCGCATGGGTAGCTGAAAACGCTCGATAATCACTTTTAAGGCGGTTTTTAGCTGAAAACTGCCTTCATTTTTGACCCGGCCATTTTCTACATGAAGACCAAAAAATAATTTTCCGTCTCCCTGTTCATTCCATCCCAAAAAGTCTTGATATTCCCAGTCGGGGAGGGGTTGGTAGGGGGCAATTTTTTGGCCGAAATAACCCTCAACAGTGCTGCGGAATTTTTCTACTCCCCATTCTTCGAGGATATATTTCATTCTCGCATGACGACGATCGCCGCGATCTCCGTAATCTCTTTGGGTTGCCACGATCGCTTTTACCAGATCGTACACATTTTCTTTGTCCACATAACCGATCGCATCGGCCATTCTGGGGAAAGTTTCCTCCTTATTGTGGGTCCTTCCCAGTCCACCCCCCGCAAGGACGTTAAAACCCTGTAATTGACCATTTGCGTCGGTAATCACCACCAAACCGAGGTCATTGGTGTAGATATCGATGGAGTTGTCCCCCGGCACGGTGACACCGATCTTGAACTTACGGGGCATATAATGTTGACCGTAGATCGGTTCGATGGGATCGTTTTTGTTAATGCCATTTGTATCTTTTTGTCTCGATGCCTTGACTTCTGGCGCTTCTTCTGCACTGATAACTTTTTCGCCATCGAGCCAAATTTCGTAGTAAGCTCCAGTTTGGGGAGTGAGCAAATCGGCGATATTATTGGCATATTCCCAAGCATAGCCGTATTCGGGGCGATTTTTGTAGGGGGCTGGCGGTGCGGTGACATTGCGGTTAACATCACCACAGGCCGCTAAAGTGGATCCCATACTGCGGATAATTTCCCCGAGGGTAGCTTTGAGATTTTTCTTTAAAATGCCGTGTAATTGGAAGCCTTGGCGAGTTGTCACCCGTAAAGTGCCGTTACCGTAGCGATCGGACAAACTATCGAGGGTAAGATATAGTTGCGCGGGAATAAAACCCCCCGGACTGCGGGTACGCAACATCATTTGATAGTCTTTTTCTTGACCTTTGGCTCTATTGTCGCGATTATCCTGTTGATAGGAACCGTGAAATTTGAGGATCTGCACCGCCGCATCGGTAAAATGGGTTGTATCTTCGAGGAGTTCACTGGCCAAAGGTTCTCGTAGATAATTACTGCGTTCTTTGATACCTTCGACTTTAGAAACCTTGGCGGTAGGAGAAATAGGAGTTGTAACCATCGTCTAACAGCACGATAACCTGTGGATAGGTCTTAGGAATAGGAATTTAGACAAGCTCGATCGATCCTAAGAAGTTTTACTAAGATGATCTCTAGAGTTCGTTCCAGACTCTGAGGTTAACAGTAGCGATCGAGACCTTAATTCTATCTTAGCTTCTTACCGTCCCCCGCGAACGCCATCTACCGATCGAGTTTTTATGACCAATTCTCCCAACATTAAAACGGTTATTAGTCAAGAACCCTACATTATTCTTAACAATCAGGGAGAAATTCTCCCTTCTATTAATCTGAGTCGTCCTAATTATAAATTGGGTCGGGATGGTCAACAGGTGGATTTAGTTGTTCCCCAACACTGGACGGTGGTGAGTCGAGTCCAAGCTTGTTTTCGTCGTCAGGGAGATGATTACTATATCTACGATGGAGACGGGACTAATCCTAGTTCCAATAAACTTTTTATCAATAATCGCGTCATTACTCCCAAAGAGGGCTATCTTTTACAAAATGGGGATGAGATTAATATCGGTCAAGATGTCAAAAATTGGGTCAAGATTACCTATTATCATCCTAACCAACCAGTAAAAAGCCAATCTTTAGCTTTTAAATCAGTTTCCCTAAGCAATCGCAGTGTAGTTTTAGGACGAGATAATGCTGCCACTGTGGTTTTAGACGCTCCGACAATTTCCCGACAACACGCGATTATCGATAGCGATAACCAAAATCGTTATATTCTCTACGACAAAAGCACCAATGGAGTCTTTATCGACGGAGAAAAAGTATCGGGTAGTGCCATTTTAACCAACGGTTGTACAGTGAGAATCGGCCCCTATAGTTTTCGGTTGCAGGGAGATGAATTAGTTTTATTAGATACGGGGGATAATATCCGTCTGGATGCCGAAAATATCGTCAGGATGGTGCGGGATAAAAAGAAACAAGCTTTGATAATTCTCAATCATATCTCCTTACCGATCGAACCGAGTCAATTAGTGGCGATTGTCGGGGGAAGTGGTGCGGGAAAATCGACTTTATTAAAGACTTTATTGGGAATTGAACCCACTACCTCAGGGACAGTTTATCTGAATGGGGAAGAGCTGCGCCAGAATTTTAATATCTATCGCACCCAAATCGGTTATGTTCCCCAATACGATATCGTTCACAGGGATTTAACTGTGGGAGAAGTGTTATATTATGCTTCTAAATTAAGGCTACCTCCAGATATTAATTGCCAAGAAGTGATCGAGAAAACCCTAGAGCAAGTGGAATTGTTAGCAAGAAGAAATACTTTAGTCAGAGACTTAAGCGGTGGTCAGTTAAAAAGGGTAAGTATTGCGGTAGAATTATTAGCTAATCCCAAATTATTCTTTTTAGATGAACCCACCTCGGGATTAGACCCCGGTTTAGATAAAAAGATGATGGAATTGCTGGCAAAATTGGCCAAAGAAGGTAGAACAATTCTCCTAGTCACCCATGCTACTAATAATATCAATCTCTGCGATCGATTAGTTTTTCTCGGTCAAGGAGGCAATTTATGTTATTTTGGTTCTCCGGGGGAGGCCTTAAATTTTTTCTCTTTACCTCAGGGGGATTTTGCCGATATTTATATTCATCTGGAAACTAGGGAAAAAGTTGAGCAAGAATGCCAACGTTTCCAACAATCCGACTACTACAAAAATAATATTGAAGCAAGAATCGCTAAAATATTTCAGCAAAATCATAGTAAACCGCAACAGGTTCAACAATCTTTTTGGCCACAACTACAGGTTTTATGTCAACGCTATAGCCAATTAATTATCCGCGATCAGGTTAGTTTAATTTTATACCTATTAACCGCCCCGATCGGAATTTTATTAATGGCTATGGTTTTAGGTGGCAAAAATCCTTTATTTTTGGGAGATAATCCTAGTTTTGATCAGGCTATCCAATCGGCACCTTTAGCCTTAAAAACTCTCTTTGTTTTTACCTGCGCGCAATTGTGGGTAGGTTTTGCCTGTTCCCTACAGGAAATTGTCAAAGAATCGCCAATTTATCAGCGAGAAAGATTAGTTAATCTGGGATTATTACCCTATTTATTCTCAAAAATTCTGGTTTTAGCAGCCGTAGCTTTTCTGCAAACAATTGTAATTACCTGCGTGATATTTTGGGGATTTACTGACCCGCAACCGGAATTAATGACTTGGTTAATTGGCTGTTTTATTACCACATTTTTAACTATATTTGCGGCGATTAATCTCGGTTTATTAATTTCTGCTGGCGTTAATAATATCACTCAAGCAAATAGTGCCTTACCTTTAATTTTAATCCCTCAGATTATCTTTGCTGGGGTATTATTTAGCTTAGAAGGTCTGGGAAAATATCTATCATGGTTGATGATCAGTCGCTGGTCGATTGGTGCCTATGGGGTATTAGTAGAGGTGGAAACTATGATTGCAGAAGCGAAAGAACAAAATAGTTTTAATTTCCCTTTACCCTTTGAGGATACCAATCAAATTTATCAATTATCTATCAATAATTTGTTATTGAATTGGGGAGTTTTAATTCTTCATTCCCTTATTTATTTTCTCCTTACCTATTGGTGGCAAAAAAGAAAAGATATTTTATGATCTAAATTATGAATTATGAATGATAACTGATAACTGATAACTGACGGCTAACCCTACTTAATTTAACTTCAGATCAAGAGCGATCGGACATTCCACTTTCGTTCCCCCTAAACCACAGTAACCGCCGGGATTTTTCGCTAAATATTGCTGATGATAAACTTCAGCATAATAAAATTCAGGTGCGTCGATAATTTCCGTGGTAATTTGACCATGGCCCGCTTTATTGAGAGCTTCTTGATAGATCGAGCGAGATTTTTCCGCTAATTGCTTTTGCTGGGGACTATAGGTATAGATACCCGATCGATACTGAGTTCCCGTATCATTACCCTGACGCATTCCTTGGGTGGGATTATGACTTTCCCAGAAAACCTTTAACAGTTGTTCGTAGGAAATCACACTGGGATCATAGACCACTAAGACCACTTCATTATGCCCGGTCATGCCGCTACACACTTCCTGATAGGTGGGATTGGGGGTGATACCAGCCGCATAACCTACGGACGTGGTGTAAACTCCTTCTAATTGCCAAAATTTCCGCTCTGCTCCCCAAAAACAGCCTAAACCAAACATTGCGCTTTCCATACCGCCAGGGAAGGGGGGCTGCAAAGGATGACCGTTAACGTAGTGGCCGCTAGGTACGGGCATTTTTTCCGATCGCCCGGGTAGTGCTTCCCTTGCTGTAGGCAAAGTTACTTTTTTGCCGAATCCGAATAACACCATAATAAATAATTCGTCCAGAAAGTTTGACTTTACTTTACATTATCGCTTAATTTTAGGGATTTCAGTGATCGGTGATCAGAACCGAGGCTGCAGCTCAATTTTTGTCAATCTACTGAGTTGGGATTTTGGGCGTTGCTGAATCAAGGTATGAATGCCAACTGTGCATCAGATGAAAAAGTTAGTTTGGCTCTAGGTTTTAAAAATACCAGAAAAGAAGATTCATATCTCAAATCAGCAACGCCTCATTTTAATAACTGGACTTCCCCCATACAGAAATACATAACTATTGAATGATAGCTTTATAAAGCAAAAAAGCAACTAAAATATGATATTATAGTTGCATATAACTGACAATAATTATTATCAGTTATACGATAAAATATTTTGCATAAATTGTCAAGACAATCTTAAAAAGACTACCGAAAAATGACTATTCTGTTCTCAATACAAGGCTCTTTGTACTTATCTGGCTTTATCTAATTTTCGATAAAAGTCTCGGCAGCTTACGAGATTTGTTTTTTCGACTAAATCATCAAGGGATAGCTGTGGACTTATCTACTTTCTCTAAAGCCAGTAAAAACCGAGATTATCAAGCATTTAATCAGATTTATTTAAGCTTAAATCACGAACTAATATATGCTATCGATTCAACGTCTCGACTTTTCGGCTTAGATCAGAGTCCACTTCGCTCGACTTTGACCAGCAAATTGTTTTGGATGTCGGCCTATCATCAGATGAAATTAGTGATGCTCCTAGATACTGAAACTGGTTCTATAGCGTTTCTGATTCACAAGAGGTACATTCCCGATCCTGAACAGCTTAATCAGCAAAGGTTTAAGTGTGCCGCACAGATGCGAGAACCGCTATATATTAATCGTATATTAGATTTTACAGTTTAGGCAAATTCCTCAAATATATGGGAATACTTTACTTAATAAACTGCGCTATGTTAACTTAATTTTATCCCAAGAGGGAAATTTAATCTCTCTAAGCGAACGCCTGTTCTTATTAGTTTGTATGTAAAGTTTTATGTACAAATTCAACATTTCTGCTACAGATAATTCAGTATTTTTGCTTATTGATTTGGCGCAGGCGAACGATTAAGCTGTGGTGTATGAAGCGTTCAAAACTTTTACCACTATGCCTATTACACCATTGAATTTGTTGTGGTCTCAAAACCTATTAATGGTTCAAGACAATAAAGATAACTTTCTCTATGAAAATGCAAAAACTGCATTTTCACCACTCTGGTGGCCTAACTTCAGATCTCGCTTTAAAGATATACTTTTCTCGGCCACCTGGACGACCAATACACCTTACACACCGATCGCAGGCAATTCACTTGGTGGCGTTAACTCCGTAGCCCCATATACTGCTGCCGTAAACGATACCGTTATTAGAACTCTTGATTCCACAGAAAAAGGGTTACTTATACACACATCACAAAATGGCTCTGGCTCAGTGAATCCAAATCTCTGGGAACCAACAGATATAGCCAATACCAGTCCATTGCCTCCTCCAAATAGCTTAAACCCTAGTGCATTTACCTTTGCAGAAGCCCTAGGAAACGCAAGTTTTGGCAACCTATCTCTAAGCTATTTTCTAGCAGAAGATACATTCCGGGGCATATCGGTAAACCTGGGCAGGATATCTCGCCGTCCCAGTTCATCTGCTAAAGTTACCTTAGTCTGGACGGGAACACCTAGCACTACTGATACAGACGCCAACTTAGATGTTTATCTACAACCCACATTCCGCACCCTAAGCTGTCACAGAGAGAAATTACGGAGAGAAAAAATCAAAGTGAGCATAAAAATAAACATAAGGAGCGAAAAAAGGCATTTGAGAAACAGTAAAGCACCAAAAATGGCATCAAAACCTATT
>NZ_JADBUB010000022.1:0-19392 GCF_020245865.1 Microcystis sp. M169S2 | reverse complement strand
TTTCAGAGATATTAGGACTAAAATACACATCAATTTCTTTAATTTCTGAGGTGACTTCTTTGCTGACAACTACTGTACCGTAGGGAGAAAGAAGGGTTTCTAAGAAGTCTTTGCTAAATTTATCCCAAATAAAGCGAGTCATTTCAGTTATCAGTTACCAGTTATCAGTTATCAGTGACTACCACCTAAACTCGGTAGCTTGAAAAAGGTTAATTGCCTCAGTTGCTGATTTTAGCCTCCAGATTAATCATCGAGAATTGAGCAAGCGATCGCATTTATGATCTGATTCTAATTTATTGAGGGTCGTTAAGAATAGTGATAATTGACATTTCTTAAGATTTTATCTCCGACTACTGATAATTAACATTAACATCGACAAAAAACTTTCTAAAATCTGCTTAGATAAAGACAAATATTGACATTTGCTGTTAAATTAGTCAGCTTATCGCCTCTGCTAAAGATGCCTTCTGGCAATCAAAACCCAGAAAACCAATCGCGTGAACTGATTGAAGAAAAATTGCGTTAAGCGGGATAGTCTATCAACCTCAATGGCAGTTTAAAACTCCTTTCTAGCAAGAATTTACTAATATTAAGCCAGCACTATTTAACGGATATATCTTTTAATTACCTGATACTTTTTAAGAGATTAACTATCTCATCGGGGAATCTTTGCTGTAATTATTTATCGGATAATCGCGACAACAGAATCATAAAATTTTGCCTTACTTTTTGGGTATCGGGATGATTTTCTCCTAATCTTTCTTGATAAATAGCAATAGCTCTCACATACAACGGTTCCGCTTCTGCGTATCTGCCTTGGTATTTGTATAATTCTGCTAAATTATTGAGACTGGTAGCAACATCGGGATGGTTTTCTTCTAATAGCTGTTCTATCAGAGAAAGGGAGCGCTTATACAACGATTCTGCTTCTGCGTATTTGCCTTGGTATTTGTATAATAGTGCTAAATTATTGAGACTGTTAGCAAAATAGAGATTGTTTTCTCCTAATAGCTGTTCTATCAGAGAAAGGGAGCGCTTATACAAGGGTTCCGCTTCTGCGTATCTGCCTTGGGAGCAGTATAATCCTGCTAAATTATTGAGACTGGTAGCAAAATAGAGATTGTTTTCTCCTAATAGCTGTTCTATCAGAGAAAGGCATCTCTTACACAAGGGTTCCGCTTCTATGTATCTGCCTTGACTGAGGTATAATTCTGCTAAATTATTGAGAATGTTAGCAAAATAGAGATTGTTTTCTCCTAATAGCTGTTCTATCAGAGAACGGGAGTGCTTATACAACGATTCTGCTTCTGCGTATTTGCCTTGACAGCGGTATAATGTCGCTAAATTATCGAGCCTAATAGCAAAATCGAGATTGTTTTCTCCTAATCGCTGTTTTATCAGAGAAAGGGAGTGCTTACACAACAGTTCTCCTTCTGCGTATTTGCCTTGTAATTCATATAACACTGCTAAATTATTGAAAATGTCAGCAACATAGGGATGGTTTTCTCCTAAGCGAGATTGGATTTCTTCACAACATTTTGTTAAGGTAACTGCTGCTAAATTATATTCTCCCTGTCCCTTATAAAACAAAGCTACCCCAAGAAACACCTGAATTAAATTATCTTCCGGGTTGGGAATATCATCTAACATGGTTTGACTGACAAGTTGCAGATGGGGAATTGCGGGATTTACTGCTGTAATAATCTCCCTTGTGGGGGTTTGCGGGATAGTTTTAGCAATGGTTAACAAAGTTTCCACAAAAGCGCATCGATAAAGAGAATTTTTCTCAGGAATTTCCTGTAATTGCCGTTGAAAAAATTCTCTCACGAGGGGATGAATCCGATAAAAAGAATAGTCCTCATCCACGGGTTGCATCAGATGAGAATTATCCAATTGTCCCCGCGCTTCTTCTAGTTCGCTTTCGGTAATTTCTGTGGATTTTGCCGTATCTTCTAGCAACGTCCAAGCAATAGCCACCGGTGCGAATAAACTCAACAGCATTGCCACTTTTTGAACAGCAGAACTTAAATCATCCCAACTGATTTTAATTGCGGATGCTACCCCTAAATGTCCATAATCTCTGTGGTTTCTTTCCTTAGTTAAAGCAGTATGAGCTAAATTTAATTTATCGCGTAAATGGCTAAACTTTAAATGACGATTTTTCGCTAAATATTCCCCCACCAACTCCACTGCTAAGGTTAAGCGTCCTAAAATTTCGTGACAAATCTGTTCTACTAAAGCTTTTTCTTGCTCAACTTTAGCAGTACCAACAATTTTGGTTAATAATTCTACACATTTATCCAAGGGTAAAACATCTAAAGCTATAGACTCAAATTCCGTACTAAGACACCTTTCCCTAGTGGTGACTAATATCTTAATCCTAGAATCTTTTGGTAACATTCGATCGGGAATTCGGTCGATATTGGGGACATCATCGAGAATTAATAATAATTTTCCCTGCTGAGGTAGCCAATTTTGCCAATACCAGTCCACTTGTTTTTCTAAAGATTCTTTTTTCAATATTTCTGGTAAAGATAGATAGGGACCAGCTAATTTAACTATTTCTTCTGCTAAACCCGATAGTCGCAAGGATAACCAATATTGTGCCGCGTATTCCTGTTGGTATCGTTTCGCATATTCCAAAGCTAAAGCGGTTTTTCCTATTCCCCCTAACCCTTCCACCGCGCAAACAATCACCCCTTGTTCTGTTTGCAATTTCTGATGAATTAAGGTTAACTCATCTTCCCTCCCGACAAAATTAACCGTACTTTTGCCCACATTACTAGGTATAGAGGGAATACTTACTTTTTTAGACGATTTTTCACTCCTGCGATCGCACGATTAAATGTGGGAAAATAACGCTTAAAAGTTGACTCAGTATCTAATTCCGCTTCGTAGGTCAGGGAAACAAAAGGGGGTATAGTAGATATGGCCGCTTTTAATTTGGCTGCTGCCGATCGCTCTGGTTGATTGAGTTTAGCCAGAATTTGATTTAATAATTCTAAGATTTGTGCAGAAGCAAGTTCTAGGGGTGGTTCTTTGGTAATTGCCGTCAATTCTGTGACAATTTCTGCTACCATTACCTCGGCATCAGGAAAAGATGCTTCTTGACTCTCGCTGGCGATTAAATCCCATTTTTCTCGTTCCAATTCTTTAATTTCTATGCGCTTATCGTTTATGCGTTGCTCCAAAAGAACTTTATCTTCTGAACGCGCAACTGTCCACGCATCGCGGATTCCCGCTAATTGTTCTTTTAAGCGTTGAATATTTTTATCGAGATTTTGTAATTCGTCAGTAGCCATGGGAAAATAAGCTTAAATTACAGGGTTAATTTAATTATGATCTATCCATCTAGAAATGTCATTCCTGTGGCTGTCCCCCACTCCCCAACACCCAACCCCTCACGGATCACAGAAAAAGCCTAGCTCAATCTGGAAATTTTGATTATGATCATTAGTAATTGACCTTTATTTGTGATATAGATTCAAAGGAGAGACACGGTGTCCACAGAAGTGATCGAAAAGCGTTCCACAGCGACAATCCGTAAACCAGCGCCTCGTTATCGCGTTTTACTCCACAATGACAACTTTAACTCGATGGAGTATGTGGTTCAGAGTTTAATGCAAACGATCGCCGGTATGACGCAACCCCAAGCAGTTGATATCATGATGGAAGCGCACACGAATGGTACAGCCTTGGTGATTACCTGCATCCAAGAACACGCGGAGTTTTACTGTGAAACCTTGAAAAATAAAGGTTTAACCAGCAGCATCGAACCCGATGAATAAAAGATTACGGGTAATTGCCACTTACCCAGTCCCCCTGCGACTGGGAATTTTTATTTTGCTCTTACTTTTTCTCTGGTTGCCGATCGCACTTCCCCTCTATCACTTTTTTGCCACTAATGCTAATCTGGTCTCAATTTTGACCCTTTCTGTTCTCTATCTGGAATTTTTGGGGTTATCCCATTGGTGGGGACGGACAATTTATGGCGATGAGGGATTAGCCGATTATGGTTTGATTTGGCGAAGAAAAACGCTGATCGAGTTAATTAACGGGTTAGCGATCGGTTTATTTTTCACTTTCTCGCTTTTTCTGTCCCAAGCGTTCCTAGGTTGGTTAAATTTCTTACCTGCGAATCCCCCAATCAGCAAAATCATCTTGGAGGGGTTTTTAGTCGCTTTAGCGGTGGGTTTTGCCGAAGAATTGCTATTTCGGGGCTGGTTACTGCGAGAATTAGAAAAGGATTATCGTCCCGCTATCGCTCTAGTGATTAGTGCCTTAATTTTCGCTCTTACCCACTTTATTAAACCTTTAGCCGAAATTATCCGCACTTTTCCCCAATTTCCTGCCTTAGTCTTGCTAGGATTAATTCTCGGTTGGGCAAAACGCGCCTGTGGTGGTAATTTGGGTAAAAGTATCGGTCTGCACGCCGGTTTAATCTGGGCATACTATATATTAAATGTGGGTCAGTTAATTAAATACACTGGTACTGTTCCCGATTGGTTAACTGGAATCAATAAAAATCCTTTAGCGGGAGTGATGGGTTTACTTTTCCTGACAATTCTCGCTATCTGGATCAGAAAAAAGGCAGTTTTGAGTGAACGATAGGGTATTAAATCAATTACTATAAAGGGGCAATTGCCCATGAGAGTTATAGCCGATGAATCGATTATTATCTTTTCTAGAATATCGCCCGCGTTTGCGTAATATCCTATCTTTTTGTTTCTCTGTTATCGTCATGCTGTTGATCGGTGTAGGCAAAGTCACAGCACAGGATTTAAATAATTCTACTCTGGATTTAGTTGCTAATATTTGGATGTTAACAGCCGGCTCTTTAGTATTCTTTATGAATGCGGGTTTTGCCATGCTGGAAACGGGTTTTTGTCGTACTAATAACGCCACTAATGTCTTAGCTAAAAACCTAATTGTCTTCTGTGTTTCTGCCTTGGCTTATTGGATGTTTGGTTTCGGTTTAATGTTTGGCAATACATCAGCACTAGGAAATAGTTTCTCTGGTGGCACAGGATTTTTCTTGGAAATTCTAACCCCTAATAATGAATACAGTCAATTCCAAAAATTGTGGCCAGGTCGTTCAATTGCCACTTTATTTTTCTTTCAATTAACTTTTGCGGGAACTGCGGCGACCATTGTATCGGGAGCAGTGGCAGAAAGGGTTAAATTTTGGGCATTTTTGCTATTTAGTTTCTTTTTAGTCGCTTTTTCTTATTCTCTTACCGGACATTGGATTTGGTCATCGGAAGGATGGTTATATAACTTATTTAAGTTTCGAGATTTTGCCGGTTCAACTGTGGTGCATTCGGTGGGAGGAATGGCCGGATTAGTGGGTGCTTGGTTACTAAAACCGAGAGATGGACGCTTTGGTTATAATCGCAAAACTGATCGTTATGAAGAAAAAGAAAGAGGAAATTTTGCTCCCCATCAGTTAGGATTTGCAACTCTTGGTTGTTTCATTCTT
Organism: Microcystis sp. M169S2; assembly: GCF_020245865.1. Taxonomy (NCBI): domain Bacteria; kingdom Bacillati; phylum Cyanobacteriota; class Cyanophyceae; order Chroococcales; family Microcystaceae; genus Microcystis; species Microcystis sp. M169S2. The sequence goes on along the minus strand of NZ_JADBUB010000022.1, from coordinate 13,913 downwards.
TGGTTAGGATGGTTTGGTTTTAATGGTGGTTCGGCAGTAAATTTGAATGATGTCCCCATGACAATTACTACCACGATGATTGCCGCTGCCACTGGGGGATTTTTGGCATTAATTTTTAATCCTTTAATTGGCCGCAAAGTCAGTTTATCCATAATTATTAATGGCATTTTGGGGGGATTAGTGGGGATTACGGCATCCTCAGGTTATGTTAATATCAAATCAGCTATTATCATCGGTGGCATTAGTGGCATTATCGTCTTATTGGGGGAAGAATTTTTAGTTAAAACTAAAGTAGTTGATGATCCGGTCGGAGCAATTTCAGTACATCTTTTTTGTGGTTTTTGGGGAACAATGGCGGTGGGTTTCTTTAGTACCAAAGATGCGGGAGAATTTGCCATTGGATTAACACAGAATAGTCGCATATCTCAAGTCGCTTTTCAATTTTTTGGATGGGTTATAGTCATGGCATTTACGTTTATTTTTAGTTTAATTCTCTGGCTAATGATTGGCAATCTCCTCTACTATATGCAAGTAATTGTTTTACGTCAAAAGAACCCACAGGTTAACTTCTCTCCTGTTGCCAGGAGTCAATCCTTCAATGTTTCTGATCTATTCTCTTTATTTTGGTCACGGGGAAGGGAAGGAATTCGGGTATCATTATCCGATGAATTAACGGGTAGCGATGGAGTATTTAGTGATTGAAAAATTGATGTTTATTTAATAAGTTTTTGGCAATCTGGATTATCTGGCAAAGCTCGATCGATATCCAGTTTCCAGGCTTTGTCATTGTGCCAACGTTTTGCCCAAAATTGAGCTTCTTTAAAGTTATCAGAAGTTGGGGGGATTTTGCACAAAATTTCAAAAGCACCTTCTCTACCCGGCAGATTAGCCACAAAATTATTGGCAGCTAATCCTATTGCTTGCTGAATTAACATTAACTCATTTAATTGAGTCGCACACTTTTCAGAAAGCCGATTACCTTGTTTACTTTTCAAGTCTTGCAGTTGTTGAATAGTCCTGTTTAAGCTAATATTAAAATCTCGTTTAGTACAAATTTCTGGAATACTAGGTGAGGTTGTCACCACGACATTAGGAGTCTTTTCAGGAGTCTTTAATGACAAGAAAGTAAATCCAAGAAAGCCTAATACTGCCAAGAAAGATAACACTTTAGTTAAGTCAGCAGGAGAATTTTCCACCTTAACTAATTTTTCTAATTCCTGTCTAACCCATTGAACATTAAATACCTCTTGATAAATTCGATTGCTAACTTCTAGATAATCATCATCTCTAATCACTAATTCTGCTTGCTGAAGTGCCAATTTTTCGGGTTTGTTATCAGCCAATACTCTCCCCTGCAAAATATCTTGATAGGTCTCTAATCTTGACCTAACATTTGCATCAGGAGTTAAGAGACTGTTTTGTACTTTCTGGAAATGGGCTGCCGCTTTATTTTGTAACCAATTTTCTACAATATTTTTCTGAATCAATTGTTCAATTTTTGGTTTTTCTTGTCCTTCCCGCAGCTCATTTTTATTGTCGATTAGCAAACGAATAACTATTTCCGTTAACTCCAAGTTATCACCTGTCCAAGCAAGAGTTTCCTCAATTAAAGTTGCTCGTTGGTTTTCCTCAAATTCTGCGGTTAATTTTTCTTCAGCCAGTTGATATGCTTCCCTTTGACTTGCTATCTGTGCTTTTCGCTCGGTTGGGATTTGACTTAACTCTAAAGAAGGCTTTTCTGACTCATTAATATCTTGATTTTCACTCCATTTTAAAGCTTCTTCTAAATCTTGATCAGAAAGAAGTTCTGGGGTACCAGCTACCAATTCCGCTTCCGGGTTAATCAGGATTTGTGGTAATTTGGCGGCGGCTAATAATTGCAATTCTTGACTGACGGTGATTTCTTCCCCGCGACCCCATTCTAATAAATTACTAGCTTGTTTTAATTCCTTAATAATAACCGGGGCAAGAGTACGATAGGAATGCTTGGGGTTAGCCAGGGCTGATTGGGCATTTTTAACTAAATATTGCCATTGTTCCTGTTCTGAAGCCAATTGAGACAGAGATAAAATTAGTTTTTGTAATTGCTGACGGGAAGTGCTGGTTTCTTCCTGTTTAAACAGTTGTAACATCTGTTTGAGGATATCTCTGACGCTGATGGAGATAGAAGGGGCTGCCGCAATAGCTGGGGTAGATTTTCCCTGGCCGAGAAGATAGTTAAGATGGGCTTGTAATTCGGCAAAAGTCGCTTCACCGTTTTTAACGATCGCATCAGCTTCCTCGCCTTGCAAACCCAAGGGCTCCTGCAGCTTATCGATCAATATCTGAAGCAGATCATAACTCTTGAGGAACAAAGACTCTAATTCTTGATCCACTTCTAGGGGATTTTCTTTCAATATTGTGAAAGCATCCTCAAGACGGTGAGCAGTTTTTTGGATACTGCTATAGCCTAACATGGCCGCCCCTGCCTTGACGGAATGGGCGGCACGAAACATCTCGTTCATCTGTTCATGGTTGTTCACGAGATTGCCTAAGTCTAAAATCCCGTGTTCCAAAGTTTCCAGGTGTTCTTTTGCTTCTTCGATGAAATAGCCGAGAATTTTCTGATCGTTAGCGGAGTCCAAAGTCCTATCCCCCTTATCACGATGCTATCTAGTCCTGGATTGGCCTAGTTTTTCATTAAATATATCAGTGACTCTTCAATCATTATAAATACATTAACAACTGCTGGCGAGTATTTCATGGAAAAATGAATGCGCTCCAGGGTTCGGGGGTTATACCCCCCAAAAACTTGGATTGATTGATAAAATCCAAACTAACACCCAATTTTAGCATAGATTTTGCCTTTAAAAATTTCAACTTAGTAGATTTATAAAAATGAGATGCCCCGATCACGGCATCATCAGGGGATGATAATATCAAATCAGCTATTATCCTCGGTGGCATTAGTGGCATTATCGTCTTATTAGGAGAAGAATTTTTAGTTAAAACTAAAGTAATTGATGATCCAGTGGGAGCAATTCCAATACATCTTTTTTGCGTTTGTTGGGGAACAATGGTGGTGGGTTTCTTTAGTACCAAAGATGCGGGAGAATTCGCCCTTGGATTAACACAGAATAGTCGCATATCTCAAGTCGCTTTTCAATTTTTTGGATGGGTTATAGTCATGGCATTTACGTTTATTTTTAGTTTAATTCTCTGGCTAATAATTGGCAATCTCCTCTATTATATGCAAGTAATTGTTTTGCGTCAAAAGAACCCACAGGTTAACTTCTCTCCTGTTGTCAGGAGTCAATCCTTCAATTTTTTTGACCTATTCTCTTTATTTTGTTCACGGGGAAGGGAAGGAATTCGGGTATCATTATCCGATGAATTAACGGGTGGTAATGGAGTATTTAGTGCTTAAAAAATTGATGTTTATTTAATAAGTTTTTGGCAATCTGGATTATCTTGCAAAGCTCGATCAATGGGCGATTTCCAATAAATGTGAAGAAAAAAGAAGGAATTTATCAAGAAATGAGAGAGTTAGGTTGAAGTCCAGGAACTCAACTATTTTTGAATGATGTCAATATTACAAAAGAGCAGGGATTTGGAGAGTTTAAATTAGCTGGTAAGTGGAAAAAAACCTATGGGGGTTTTAAAACAAAAGAACCTTGGTATATTCTGACTGACAGGGGGACAAGCGAGCTAGAAAACTTGCCAACAAAGGCTTCTGGCTTCTCTCGCTAGAAATATATATAGCGATTTTAGGCAAAAAGCTAACGAAAGAATTAGGGATAGGAGCGAACTTACTAGGAATTATTATTAATAAGTGAGAGATGGTGCGGCGAACTTTTTCGAGCCAAAACCATGAAAAGCTTATGATATATGGATTTCATCCTTCTTGTCCCCCTGTCAGATATTCTGACTAACTTTGGAGATTTAGAGACGGCAATAATTGCCTATCAAAAAATATTTGATATTGAGGAGATGTTTCAAGATTTTAAGTCGGGAGGCTATAGCTTAGAAGGTTCTTAATTAGCACGGCAATACCTATCAAAGCTGATAATTGTTATAGCTATCGCCTATACAAGTGCTACAATGCAAGGTAAAAAAATTAAGGATATGGGAATCCAAAAATATGTCACAAGACCTGAAAAAAGATATAAAGGTCAACGCAGACACAGCAGTTTTTATATGAGTCAACATCTCTATCATTGGCTCTAGCTACATCAAATATTCCAAAAAAATATAGAAGAGCTAATGCAAATTAGCCGCTATCGGTTGAAGGATTACATCAAAGTACAAAGAGCGATATCACTTGCCCTATCTACCTTATAGCTCGCTTGTCCCCCTGTCAGGATTATCACCTTAAGAAAGCACAAGAAATGTTTACTAATACCCCTAAGGACAATTCTGTAAAATCTGATATTACCATTAATCATGAGTCAGAATCACCAGAAACACATCAGTCTCTTGAAGGAATTTCTCATCAAGAGATGAAACTATTAACCAATTAACCGACTTATCGATCTCTAGTATTCGTAGTAAAGCTAGTCGCGGAAATTTGATCGTAGCCAACGATGGTTTTACCTATCGTTATGACAAAAATCCTCAAATCTTAAAGTGGCTTAAAATCTCACCTTAAGCCCTCTGGCTGGAAAAGATTGATATAATCAGGCCAATAGCCAGACACCGAATCGACCCCAGAACCTAGACAAACCCGCTGGCTGTCTAACGATGCCAGCAATTTAACTGCCAGTTTCTACCAACAACAATTGACCGAGAATATGGGATGAGAGGCTATTGAAGCTAAATTTTGTGAAAACTTCTCACTTATATCGCTAGATAACTAAAATGTGGTAAGCTAGACGGTGACGTTCACAAAGACCGCGACAGATAGATAAATCTCTTATTAGTCAGAGTCCCTGAACCCTTGATTACCTCTTTCTCCCCTAGGTGATTACAAAACCAATGGCTGAACAACGCTCTGTACTAAAATTTAATGGCATTGATGATCACATGGATCTATCCCACGGATTTCTTGACATCGATCAGAGTATTACCATTACATTTTGGGCAAAAGGGGAAAATAATTTATCTACAGAAACGACTCTTTTAGAAGCTGTTAATCAGGAAAATAACCGCGTTCTACATATTACCTTGCCTTGGGGCGATCCCGTGAAACCTGCGATTTTTTGGGATGCGGGAAATGAAGAAGGTTTCGATCGAATTGAAAAAAAAGTCAAGCTTAAGGATTATAGTGATTGGACTTACTGGTCTTTTGTTAAAAATGCCATCACAGGCCGAATGTTGATCTATCGTAATGGGATCATTTGGCATCGTGGCAACGGTCATAACCGTGCCTTAACGGGGATTGAAAAAATCATCTTGGGAGCCTCTGTTAATCTCTCCCATTATTGGCAAGGTTGTCTTGCAGAAGTTTCTGTTTGGAATCAAGCACTTAGCCAAGAAGAAATCCAGAAAACGATGTATCAATCTCCTGGGTTTGATGAGCTTGGCTTAGTCACTTATTTATCACTTAATGGCAGTGCAGAGGATCAAACAAGTTATGGTAATCATGGTATTCTTCATGGGACAACCTGGCAACTAGATAGTCTTCCCTCTAAACCAACCTCGCTTCCTAAATCAAAAACTCAGACTAGCAGTAAAGCTAGAAGGAATGCGAAAAGGATAACAATGGTCAACGAAATTTTTAACTCCCTTGAAGAAGAAGAACTGATTAAACAGGATGCTCCAGCCGAACATCAAGAACCTTCCCCGGAAGAGAATCCAGAATCAACTATAATCACCGAAGAAGCAGCTCTTCCCAACCATGAGAGCAATGAAATTGAGGAGATTACTGAAACGGCAATTTCTGTACCAGATATCCTGACTTATTCAAACCAGAAAAAACGGTTAATTATTTGTTGTGATGGTTCTTGGGAAGACTCTACCAGTGCTGATCCCACCAATGTGGTTAAATTCGCCGAATCTATTAAGTATATTGCCGAGGATCAAACCCCTCAAATCGTCTTTTTGTCAGGTTCTGGCAGCGCCGAAGATAACGAATTTATTAAAAGTTTAGGGAATGAAACTTTTGGCTGGGGCCTTGATCGGATGATTCAAGATGCCTATCGTTTTCTTGTCCTTAACTATAATCCCACAAGCGAGGATGAAATTTATTTGTTAGGTTTTAGTCGAGGAGCATATATCGTTCGTTGTTTGGCTAGTTTTATCGATAAATGTGGAATCCTAAAACGCTCTAAGATTAAAGAAATTCCCCAGGCTTATCAACTCTATCGAGACCACACCGTTAGTTCCGATAGTGCCAAAGCTCAACAATTTCGTGCTGCTAATGCCAAAAAAATTGAGACAGAAAAGGAAGATTTTCAAGATCGTATTCCAGTCAAGATGTTAGGCTGTTGGGATACAGTTGGTCATTTTGGTATTCCTGATTTAACTCCTTGGTTTCCCCTGGCTAAGTTTTATCATAAAAAATATGAATTTAGTAATACAAAATTAAGTCCGATTATCCAAAATGCTTTTCATGCTGTTGCCATTGATGAAAAACGTAAAAACTTTCCTTCCACTCCGATCAAAGCCAACCCAGAAAATCCTGAACAAGTTGTCAAAGAAGTTTTATTTGTCGGTGAACATACCTGTCTAGGTGGTGGCAAAAAAGAATATCAAGGACTTTCCGACTACCCCTTACAATGGATGATTAATCAAGCCAAAAAATTGGGATTAGAGTTTGACTCAACCACCTCTGAATTTGAGGAATTCCCAATTAAACTAGACCCGACCATCAAGTTCGATAATACGGTTAAGGGATTGTCGGCCTTGGGAGGTGAGCAATGGCGATATTTCAATACAAAAGTTGTCACTGTTCATCACAGTGTGGTAAAACGATTAAAGGCTTTTTCCGATTATCGTCCCAAAAGTCTTGAACCTTTTCTTCAAGCTTTACTTAACAGCGATCAACAGACAGATTAACCTTGCTTTAGAATTAAACCAATCCTTCGCTAAAAATTTGAGGTGATTTTTATGGAACTCGATAACATTATCAAAAAAGTGGCAGGTACTTATTTAGCTTCGGCTATTATTGCTGTCATCGTGCTAATTGTGACCCTCGGACAACCCTTTGTCGTTTTTCTGGGTATCGGAGCGATGGGGTTGGTTAGTGTCTTAGGAGATGCGATCGCTCAGTACGGAATTGAAGCGGTTCTGAATTCTTTTTACACTGAGCGAAGTAAAAAAGAATCCCTGGAAACACTTTTAGCTGAAATTGATGCTTTACCTCTGACTGATGACCTGAAATTAAAAACTAAAAAATACTTGACTGACTATCAAGAACAGACAGCAAAGCAGCAAGAAACGGTAACTCAGTCAACTCCTGAAAGTCCTCAAACAGTTGTTATTGAAAAGGAACCAGTTATTGAAAAGGAACCAGTTGTTGAAAAGGAACCAGTTGTTGAAAATGAACCAGTTGTTGAAAATGAACCAGTTGTTGTTGAAGTTGAAAATGTTTAATTAGGTATTGCTCCCTCTTGTAATAGCTGGGAGCAGAGGATGATTATTGCTAAGTACTGAGGAATTTTTTGGTCTAAGATAGCTATGCTAAATAGGAACTCTCCACATCTGATGACCTATAAAAAAATTGCCATTTATGAGCAAAGCTATCAACTTCCTGTTTTTAAAAATAGATACTTAAAGAATTTTCAGAAAATCATCAAAGAACGTCGGAAATTAATTCAAGAAGGAGTTCGATACCATTACTATTTTGGTAAGATTATTAAACGAAAAGAAAAAATTACTCAACAAGAAATCTTGATCGAGACTCAGTTATTAATTAAAGACTATAATTTATTAATTAACGGACTAGAAATCTATCAAGACGGATATTATCGTTTTTTACTACAACTCAGTGACAATCTCAAAATTTTATTTTCCCAAAAATATCAAGAATTAAAAATCTTAGACTACGAGAGAATAAAGTTAGAAATTAAAAATAATAATAATCAAAATATTCTCAATCAACTCAAGCTAGAAAAACAGGAAAATTTTCGGGCAATTTTGCTACTGGGAAAAACATCTTTTTTGATGTTGAGAAAAACTAAATTACTAGGGGAAGGAGTTCAGAAATTAGCCGAGGATACTCAAAAGCAGAAAAAAATTGTGCAAGCAATTATTCAAGAACTCAAAACTTATGAGGAATTAAATCATTATCAACTCAAATCTCAAAGAGTTCGCCAAGAAATTGCGGATCTTGCCCAAAATGCGATTAATTTTGAAACCTACTTACAGGACTATTTTGCTCCTTTTCAATTATTAATAGAAGAAGTCATTAAGGTGGACGAAGAATTTTATGCAACAGTTGGAGAAATTAAGTATTTGGTAGATAATATTTTTCAACCTCAGCCTGATCTCTTAGAAACGTCAGATACCGCAATGAATCCTGAGTTTTTGCTAAATTTTCTAGCGACTGGTTACGAGAAAGAAGTAAGGTTAAAAGAGGCTTTTTACTCTGATCAATTTAATGATTACTTATTCAATGAAAGTGAATGGTCAGAACAATTTATTTCCCTAGAAAAAACCATCAATAAATTATCTGATCATTTAGCGGGACAAGAGGCTTGTCAAAAAGACACTATCCCCAAAACTCCCCCGGCAATAGTTGTCTCTCAATTCACTCAAAACAATCTTGACAAATCTTCTAGTTCTAAAAATCCCCCGACTTCCCCAAGTATCTTAACTCAAGAATCGGCCGATCTTGATTATAATCAATTACAAGATTTGCTAAGAAAGCAACAGTGGCAAGCGGCCGATCGCCAAACGACTAAGCTACTATTGAAAATTTTGCGTAAGACCTACTGGAATGAGGTTTATCCTCAAGACATTGCTCAATTACCTTGTTCAGAACTGAAAAAAATTGATCAACTTTGGCTGCATTATAGTAATGGTCATTTCGGGTTTAGTATTCAGCAGGCCATTTTCTCTAGTCTCGGTGGTTTAGTGGATTATGAAACCCAAAAGAAACTTGGCGATCGCTTAGGTTGGCGAAAGGAAGGTCAATGGCTCAATTATGAGCAACTAAACTTTCAATTAGAACCGAATTCTCCCCTCGGTCATTTACCCGTTCATTGGTTGATTTTTGAGGAAAATCTTTGTTATCCATCGGCCGAGGTTGCTGACAATCAAAACTCCGTCGCTTTCTGGAGAGTTGGCAATTGGTTATTGTGGCAACTTCACCTCGTTTTAAGTAAAATTCAAGCCTGTGGAATTATTCCTCTGTCTGACTTTTAAAACCATCACTTTACTAAATTGTCCGTCAAAAGTTGATCAAGAAGCCCAGTCCCCAAAAAGTCATCCACAAGATGGGAATATTAGTGTTTAGTTATTAGTTGTTTACTATTAGTCATTCCCTCGCTCTTGTGGCGAGGGATTTTTTTGTTTAGGGTATCTCTTGGGAAAATTACTGCTGGGATAAATTACTTTTTTATCGACTTTAATCTAATGGAGACTTTCTAAACGACTTCTAAATCTAGTTGATTTTTATATTTTTTTAGTATTTCGTGGGGTTTAAGTTTTTGCTCATCTACAACAATATTTGTTGCTCAAATAAATCTTCCTAATTCTTGTCTTTTTTTGTCTATAGCGGTTCTCGCATTTGTGCGGCACACTTAAACCTTTGCCGATTAAGCTGTTCAGGATCGGAAATGTACCTCTTCTGAATCAGAAACGCTATATTTCTTCATTCTTAAGTTCAATTTTTACCTTAATTTTTTTTGTTGGCTTTTGAAACTATTTCAATAACTTGAACCTCCTTAATTAGGGTTTGCTGAAAAAGTTTTTCGTGGGGGCAGGGTGTGGGGTGTGGGGTGTAGGGTTTTGCCCATTTTCAGACGGTCAATTACTTAATTTTCAGGGAAAAAGTACCTGAATTTTCGCCCCGATCCCTCCAATTGCTGGCACTTTTTGAGGTCAAAAAAGTCTAAAAGTCTTAAGTACCTAAACAAAATTAATTACACATATCTAACCCCGCTCTTGCCTCTTGCCTATCTTCACTAGGAAATTAATTTTGCACGACTACTTATCCAAAAAGTTTTTAGCCATAAGTAGCCTATATTCAACGGATTTAGTATTACATTGAAACAGTAGTGACGAGTCTGCGTTCTCAGAACCACAATAAACTAAGTTTAGTCTAGCAGGTTCAAATTAGGGCGATGGCGAAGGCACTAGGTAGCGGCACGGTGGCGAATTTAGTATTAACTAAAATTCTCTAAAGCTTCAAATTGACGTAAGGCAATACTAGAACCTTGGTTCCAGCCTAATTCAACATAATAGGGGAAAAGTTTCTTGATATTTATATCGGGAAAGAGACGACTATTTTCGCTTTCTTGATAACCGTCTTCTCTGAACAGATATATTTTTAATTCTTCCCGACGATAAACCCACAATTCGGGTATTTTTAGCAATTGATAAGCCTCTACATCAGTCAGAGAAGTAAAATCCACTTCTATAGCTAAATCGGGAGGAGGATCAACAGTTAAATCAATTCTCTCTTTGCCTAAAATTGCCTGTCTATTATCAATATAAAAACAAGTATCTGGCTCTACTCCCGCTTCCCCCAGAATTTTCAAGGTAATGGGATCAAAACATTGCCAGTCTTTACCTTGACGACGGAGGATAATTTTTACTAAATCCCTTAATGTATCAACACGATTGCCATGACTTGGTAGGGGAGACATAAGCCGAATTTCTTGAGTTTTGCGATTAAAATAGAGTTTGGGATAGGTTTTCTGGAGACGTAAACTCAGCAATCTTTCGTAATCTTCCCAAGTCTGATGCGGAAAAATAACTTGACTGCCCGGAGATAAAGATAAAGTATTTTCGTTGAGAGTAATTAGTAACATTTTGGTAATTATTTTTGATTTTTTGCTGTTATCTCTTATTTTTTTTTGGCTGAGGAGACTTCTAAAACTGCTTTCGGGTAGGCAATGCGTTGATGGTGGAATTGTTGCCAAACTTGCACAAAAACCTCGGCAATAATTGGTAATTCCTCCTGACGAATACCACTATCTACTAATTGTTGATCGCGCCATCGGGCCTGAAAAATCTTTTTGATCATATCCATGGCTTGTTCTGGGGATGCCTCCTTCAGCGATCGCAAAGCGGCCTCGCTACTATCGGCTAACATAACGATCGCCGTTTCTCGCGATTGGGGAATCGGACCATCGTAGCGAAAGGCCGCCTCATCGACGAATTCTTGACCATTTTGGGCGGATTTTTGCAAAGCTTGCTGATAAAAATAGGAAATTAAGAGATTGCCTTGGTGTTCGGGAATAAAATCGCGGACGACTCGCGGTAAACCGTGTCTGCGGGCCATGACTAACCCTTCGCTAACGTGCTTTTTAATAATCTCGGCGCTGACGTAGGGATCATTAATTTCATCGTGTTTATTCGGGCCACCCATTTGATTTTCAATAAAACCGAGAGGATCGTGCATTTTCCCGATATCGTGATAGAGGGTTCCCGTGCGAATTAATTCCACATTACAGTGCAGTTTTCGGGCGGCCGCTTCAGCTAAACAGGCGACAAAAAGGGTATGTTGAAAAGTCCCCGGCGCTTCCGTGGCCAAACGTTTGAGCAAACTACAATTAGGATTGGACAACTCCACCAGACGAATGGGAGTGACCACATCGAAACAGCGTTCCAAATAGGGGGATAATCCTAGGGCGATTACCGTCCAAGCTATCCCCGATAGACCATAGACGAGCGCCGTGGGTAGTAGAGTATAGATGATCGTGCTGGCCGTGGCGCTAACGATTAGGTAAGTGAGCAGATAAACACCGCCTTGGCTGACTCCGATTCCCATCCCTAGCAGCGATAATTCATCCCTAGAACGCAATTTTGCCGCTATCATAGCCGCTAATAGTCCCCCTATCGTCCCCGCGATTAAATCGGCGCTGATACCTTGGATGCTGAATAGGGAAAGACCGGCAGTTAAGAGGACCTGGGTGACGGCCAGAGTCGGGCCGTAGAAACTGCTGACTAATAAACCCACGGCTGCCAAATTGGTAAAGGGAATATTGGCGATCGCTAGGATCGGTGTGGTAAAACTTAGTAAACCCAAGAGAATAAAATCCCGGTGACGCAGAGGCCGATGGAGACGCTGAGCAACGAGACAAAAAGTCCCGATCGCACTGGTGACAAGGATTGCCGTTGACCCTAAACCCATCCAGTTAATGCCCCGTTCGCTCAAACCAAAGCCATCGATGAGAACAAACTGAGCTTGAGTAATTTTTTCGCCTGCTTTAACGATAATTTGACCGGTTTGAGCGCTAGACATGACCATATCTACCGCTTCCACCGCTTTAGCGGCTTGTTCTTTGGTTGCCTCCCGATCTTCTATCAGGTTCGCTTCTCCCTCCAGGGCTGCCAGAAGGATATTTTCGGCTAAAAGCTGCTGGCGACCGGTTAGGCGATCGCTGCTAATCTGCACGGCGATGGTATCCTCTAGGTGACTGGTGGAAATCCCCGGGGGAATGCCTTGCACCAAAATCCGGCGACTCGCTTGCAGGATGGCTGTTTCTAGGTTTTGCCACTCTCGATCGCCCATTTGGGCCACTGTGATCAGATCGGCGTATTTGAGTTTATTTAAGCTGGAATGCCGATAATTTTGGCTGTTTTGCCCCTTTATTTGCCGTAATTGCCCTAATCGATCGATAAATTGCTCAAAGCTTCCCTTCGTCACGCGCTGACGATAGGCTTGGATTTCGCTAACAGCATATTCCTGCTCTTTTGTCAAGAGGTTTGTAAAAGATTCTTCATAGTTGAGGCGGCTTTGTAGAGTTGACCATTGAGGGGCAGAAAAGGTGAGCAGCGTTTCCATTGTGGCGTTGGAAATAGTCCTGCCCATTAAAATGGAATTTCTTCGCAAAATTGGGCGAATTTGACTTAATTGCCCTAATGTGTCCTGCAGCGATCGCTCGATCTGGTCGGTGGTTTGGGGGTCTCTTTTCAGCCGGGGAAGCAGTCCAGCCCGAATTTTTTGGCGTTTGAGGGCGGTGGTTTCTTGGTCTTGAAAACTGGCATCTTCGGGGGCGATAATTGTGACCGGAGAAATAGTCCCGACGGCCAATTTCGGCTGATTATAGAAACGATAACCGACCACGCTAGTCAGACAACCGACGGTAAACAGGAAGATTAAGGGTCTTCGCAGTTTACCGAGGGAGTAAGAGCGAGATTTTCGGGCAGAATCAGGAAAAACAGTGAAAGAATGCAGAAAATGATTCATAAATTCCAGCTAAATTCTATAAACTGCGCCACCATGCCCAGAGGAAAAATACCAGCAATTTGGTTTTGGGTTCCCTCTTCTATTTTAAGGACTCCCTGTGCAAAAAAATTTTTTCTCGAAAGGTATCTAGATTAGGGTTGGCTGAAAAAGTTTGTTGGTGGGGTGAGGAGTCGGTCGCCGGTCGGGGAAGAGAGAGGCAAAAGGCAAGGGTTTGGAACTACACAACGGAGGGTCTTTCTCCGTTTCCTGATGGGTTAAGCAAGAGGTAGAACCTCTAGAAATGCGTTGCAAGGGAGACCCTTGCAACGAGGTACGAGGTAAATTATCAATAGCTCTAATCTATTTCTAGATTTTCTAAATCGGCTAAATCTTGTAATCTACCTGATGCTTTTTTGTTTTTTTTAAGATTTTCTAAGTCAATAAAGTTAACAATAATATCGTCAATTTTAACCTCAATTCTGGATAAGTAACAAGTTTGGAACTCTACCCCATCGGCTCTCTTAGGTTTGGTGGGTAAAATGTATTCTAAAATACAGTTTTGCGGCCGAGTGAGTGGGACGAACCACAAAGACACAAAGGACACAAAGATCGATCGATCCTATGTAAGTTAAGCTGATCACACAGACCCTAGAAG
>NZ_JADBUB010000219.1:0-26491 GCF_020245865.1 Microcystis sp. M169S2 | reverse complement strand
GTGTAGGGTTTTACCGATTTTGAGGTAGTCAGTTACCTAATTTTCAGGGAAAAAGTACCTGAATTCTACCCCCGATCCCTCCAATGGTCGGCACTTTTTGAGGGAAAAAAAGTCTAAAAGCCTTATCCAACAAGGTTTTTAGATTTATTCAGCAAGCCCTACCTAAACTTTCTGTAAAACTTTGGCATAGACAAAATCAGCCAACTGTGTACCCGACCAGAAACCGTGGTCACCGTCCCATTGAAAGTGAACTCCCAGATAAACACGGCTGCGACCATTTTCCAAAGCCGCCGAACTAAAACTATTATAGGTGCGTTTAATCCCCTCGGCGTTAGGATCGTCCGTGTCGGCGGTAAAAGTGACGTTATCAGTACCAAAGAAATTACGCATAATCCCAGCGTGGGCCGCCCCAAAAGTGGCATGACCAGAAACATAGGCAGGGAAAGCGGGACTAAAACGCTGACCGGCGGTATTAATTGATAGGGGTTGCCAATTGGGATCAGCTTCGGTTAAAAGATTACCATCTTGATCGGCCAGACGGATCGCTGTTTCCGGTCGCCAGAGATTAATCGGCAGCCGGTACTTAGCATCCCACGCCACAATAGCGGCATCACCCATGACTAAACCCACTAGGGCAAATAAACGCGCTGTTTCCAGTAGAGATAAATTTCTTTGTTGGGCAACAATTTGGGTAATGCGGAACAGATGGCCAGGGGGTTTATAGGTTCCATCCACATCATTCGCCCAGAAAAAGGCAATTCTAGTCTGTGCAGCAGTACGCGCAGAGGAATTGGCCGCCCCTAACAGTTTGACTTCGTTAAACTGGGCCGCATATTCAGGACTACGGAGAAGGTCGATTTTATTAGCATAGTTACCCGGAAAGGGCGCCCGAAATTGACGACCAGAAGTCATGACAAAGGGAGTCACGTCCGGCCATTGGGGGGCAACCGCATCCCCGGATCCTGTCGGTCGCCAATCCCCCGGCTGATTACCCGGTTTATACAGGGGAGGTTGGTCAGAACCGTCATTCTGACGCAGGGTGAGAATGGAATCGGCCACGGCCTGCCCAAAGGTTTTACCTTTGGTATCGGCATCGGACATCTTAACCACGTTTAATCTTTGCAGGGATGTATCCAAAGCAGTATTAAAAGTCATGGTCAGATTGACATAAATCCGGCTAAGAATACGATGGGCTGCATAAACCGCCGCTATTTCAGGAGAAGTACCGGGATCAGGCTTTAACTTTAAATTGCTAGGATAGGGACTGTATAAATTCCCCGAAAGGGCATTAATGGCGTTAAACATCGCCACCTGTAACATCGCCCCCGCCCGGGCAATCGGTGTCGGACCGCCACCAATTTTCCGAATAGTTTCTAAAAAAACGTCATTCCACTCGATAATTACGTTCATATCGTTACCTCCTTTAATATCGCAACTTTGACTTAACAGCCCCAGTCTATTGGATAAGTTCAATAGTAACCATAGAAGTTTAGGCTATTAACAAGAAGTTAAGTGACGTAAATCCCACTTTAAAGCACTGGCAATTTGTCAACTACTTTTTACAAAAATTAACTATTGCAGTTATTACTTATCAGATTTGACTGTTCAGTTCACTGATGACTGTTGACTGATAACCGAAAAACCTACCACTTGCCACTTTTCCATAGCGATTTAGTCTGATTGACGATTCGATCGTAAAATAGCAACAGATCAAGAGAGTACAGGTCAAATATGCCGAAATTTGTTATCTGGGGTAGTTATTGTGAAAACGTGCTGGAAAAACGCGCTCCCTATCGTCAAGCGCATCTAGAGGGATTAAATCAACAGAAAGAACAGGGAATTCTCATTACTATCGGACCAACGGCAGATTTAAGCCAAGTTTTCGGAATTTATCAGGCAGCCAGCGAGTCGGAAGTGCGAGAATTAATCGAAGCGGATCCCTACTGGCAAAATGGCATCTGGACAGAGTACCAAGTCAAGGAATGGATTCAAGCCATCTAAGGGGACTATCAGCTATATTTTTCTATAAGGGTGTTGTCATAAAATTTTCCAACTACGCAACTAATCAAACTCATCTCCGGTCAAGTCTGAGGATATTGTCAAGGATAAACCGGAGTTATCCCTTATCGATTCCAGCTGACAGCTGATAGCTTGCCTACTTTTTGCTTATTGCCATGGTTTACATCAAAAAGGTCGAACTCTCACACTTCAAATCCTTCGGGGGAACGACTCCTATACCCTTTTTACCGGGGTTTACGGTGGTTTCTGGTCCAAATGGTTCGGGAAAGTCGAATATCCTTGACGCATTGCTATTTTGCTTGGGATTAGCTACTTCCAAGGGAATGCGGGCCGAAAGATTACCGGATTTAGTCAATCACAGCTATAACAGTCAACGTCATAGCTCAGAAGCGAGTGTTTCGGTGACTTTTGATATTGCCGATATTCCTGACGCAACCGATAGGGATTGGACGGTTTCCCGGCGCTTAAAAGTGGCTAAGGGGGGCAGCTATACTTCTACCTACTATATCAATGGGGAAACCTGTACGGTTAGCGAACTTCACGACCAATTAAACCGTTTACGCATCTATCCCGAAGGGTATAACGTGGTGTTACAGGGGGACGTAACCAGAATTATCAGCATGAATGCCAAGGAAAGACGGGAAATTATCGACGAATTGGCAGGAGTAGCCGAATTTGACCGCAAAATTGAGAAAACTAAGGAGAATATCGATTCGGTTAAAGAAAGGGAAGAACGCTGCCAAATTATTGCCACAGAATTGCAAAAATCTCTGGAGAAATTAGCACTCGATCGCATTAAAGCCGAAAAATACCAAAAACTCAAGGCCCAAGTCCAAGAAAAACAACAATGGGAAATTGTCCTCCATTGGCAAAATCTCCAGCAGCGCTGCCAGCAAGTAAAAGAACAAATTCAAGCTGGGGAAAGGGAAAAACAGGTTTTAACGGAGACTATCGCCAATTTATCCGAACAAATCGCCCAAAATAGTCAAGAATTAGAGAAACTCAATCAACAGGTTAAAGCTTTTGGGGAAGATGAACACCTGTCCCTAACTTCCCGATTAGCGAGTCAACAGGCCAAACGACAACAACAGCAACAACGACAAAAAGAGTTAGAAAACCTTGAAAAAGAATCTCAGGCACAGAAAACCAGACTTATAGAGGAAATTAATCGCTATAATCGCGAATTAAACCAGATTACTGCCCAAAAAAGCCGTTTAGAAACTGAAATTTTACCCAATCTCCTACGGACAACCCAAACCGCAAGGGAAACCCTAGAAACCCATCGTCTGCAAGCAAGTAGTCTCGCGGAAGCGTCAGAAGCTTGGGTAAAAGAACAAAGTGACCTTTCCCGCAATATTACCCGTCTTCAGGAACAATTAAACCCCTACCGTAGCCAACGAGCCCAATTGACCGAAAGATGCGATCGATTGCAAACTAATATAGTAGAAGCTGGTCAACGTCTGCAAGAATTAGAGCAAGTTATTAGCACAAAAACAGAAGAAAGTCAAGAAATATTACAAAAAATTAATCAATCGGAACCAGATATCCAAAATTTAGCCCAAAAACTCACCATTGCTGAACAAAATCGCGTTATCAGTCAGGACACCCAAAAACGTCTGCTAAAAGAACAACGGGACAAACAGAGGGAATTAGATAAACTGGAAGCGACTAAGCAAGCGCAACAGGAGGCCCAGGGAACCTATGCTACTCAAATATTATTACAGTCAGATTTGCCCGGAATCTGCGGATTAGTGGCACAATTGGGCGAAGTAGAGGAACGTTATCAAATTGCTCTTGAAATCGCCGCCGGAGGTCGTTTAGGTCATGTAGTCGTCCAAGATGATAGCGTTGCGGCTGCCGGAATTGCCTTGCTAAAACAGCGTCGCATCGGTAGGGCCACTTTTTTACCCCTGAATAAAATTCGTCCTCCCCGTCCCCAGGATATTTCCTCTCTGCGTCATGCGCGGGGTTATCTGGATTTAGCGGTGAATTTAGTTAAGTTTCAATCCCAGTATCGGGAGGTTTTTAACTATATTTTTGGCAGTACTGTGGTTTTCGAGGATATAGATTCTGCCCGTTATTATATCAATCAATATCGCATCGTTACTTTGGATGGCGAGTTATTAGAGATGACTGGCGCTATGACCGGAGGCAGCCAACCGACGCGATCGGGGCTGCGTTTTGGTAAAATTTCTCCGAAGGAGTCTAGTGAAGCGGAATCTCTACGGGAAAGATTAGCAGAAATCGATCGCATTCTTACCCGCAACGAAGAAAAAATTACCCAAGTTAATCATCTTATCAGTCAGTTAACCCAACAGTTAACCGAAACCCGTCAAAGTCATCGGGAAAATCAATTATCTCTACAACAATTAAGCAAGGATTTAGAACGTTTAACCACAGAAAAAGAGGATTTAACCCGTCAATTATCGGGCCAGCAAGAGGAAATTACTATTTCTCGTCAACGGTTAGAGGTATTAACTAGAGAAATTCCTCAGTTAGAGTTATCTTTACAGCAAGAACAGGAAAAATTAACTGCTTTAGAGGCCAATCATACCCATAGCGAATGGCAACAGGTACAGGGAATAATTCGCGCTCAAGAATTAGAGTTACAAACCCAAGAAAATCACCTCGCGACAGTCCGCGAACAGTTAAAAGACCTACAAAATCAACAGATCAGACTAGAAGAAAAAAGTCAAGAGTCTGCGGATAGAATTATTGAGATTGAGAAAATAATCACCGATGCAGTTAATCAGAGAAATATCGGTAATCTGGAGATAGAAAAACTTGATCACCATATTTTAGAAATCAATCAAGCTTTACAGCAATTATCCCGACAACTAGGGGAAACCAAGCAAAAAAGAGATCAATTAGAGACAGTTTTGCGACAACAACAAAACCAACAACAACAGGCTATCTGGCAATCGGAAAAGTTGGTCAACAATCAAGAAGAAAGACAAGCATTACTAACCACTTTACAGACAGAAATTAGTCAACTAGAAAGCGACTTACCCAATCCCTTGCCTGAAATTCCTGAAAGCGAGCGAGATTTCGAGAAAATTCAAAGCGATATTCGGCAGTTACAAAAGAAATTGGCAGCTTTAGAACCTGTGAATATGTTAGCTTTAGAAGAACACCAAAAAACTAAAGAGAGATTAGATGAACTATCAGAAAAACTGCA
This sequence comes from Microcystis sp. M169S2, assembly GCF_020245865.1. Classification (NCBI taxonomy): domain Bacteria; kingdom Bacillati; phylum Cyanobacteriota; class Cyanophyceae; order Chroococcales; family Microcystaceae; genus Microcystis; species Microcystis sp. M169S2. The sequence goes on along the minus strand of NZ_JADBUB010000219.1, from coordinate 21,294 downwards.
AACTCTAGAAGGAGAAAGAACCGAACTACTTTTGCGGATAGAAAACTTTACCACCCTCAGATTTAATGCTTTTCAGGAAGCATTTACTGCTGTGAACGAAAACTTTAAGACCATATTTGCCACCCTGTCCGATGGCGATGGTTACTTACAACTAGAAGACGAAAATGACCCCTTTAATGGTGGCTTAAATCTGGTGGCACATCCGAAAGGAAAACCCGTACAGCGATTAAGTTCCATGTCTGGAGGTGAGAAATCTTTAACCGCTTTAAGCTTTATTTTTTCCCTACAAAGATATCGTCCTTCTCCCTTTTATGCCTTTGATGAAGTGGATATGTTTTTAGATGGGGCAAATGTGGAGAAATTGGCCAAAATGATTCAAAAACAAGCACAACAAGCGCAGTTTATTGTCGTTAGTTTGCGTCGGCCGATGATTGAAGCATCGGAAAGAACCATCGGTGTCACCCAAGCGCGGGGAACACATACACAGGTACTAGGAATTAAAGTTTAACCTTAGACGCAAGTGGGGTGTGGGGTGTAGGGTGTAGGGTGTAGGGTGTAGGGTGTAGGGTGTAGGGTGTAGGGTGTAGGGTGTAGGGTGTAGGGTGTAGGGTGTAGGGTGTGGGGTGTGGGGAAGTGGGGAAGTGGGGAAGTGGGAAGCTTTTCAGTAAACAGTAAACAGTGAACTGAAAACTCACATCTGATAACTGATAACTGATAACTGATAACTGCCAGACAAGCCGGACAAAGTTAAGTTATATTAAGATTACTCAGAATGCGTCCTCGTCCCATTCAGAAATCTCATGACTCAACCGCAAGCACAACGCATCCTCTACGTTAGACTCCCCTGTAACCCCATTTTCCCCATCGGTGTGGTTTACCTTTCCGACCACGTTCATAAACTATTCCCCGACATCGAACAAAGGATTTTTGACCTTGGTGCAGTCCCACCCTTAGACTTTAACCAAGCACTCGATCGCTGTGTTGACGAATTTCGGCCCACCCTGCTAGTATTCTCCTGGCGAGATATTCAAATATATGCCCCCGTCGGTGGTCGCGGTGGTAATCCCCTGCAAAACGCCTTTGAATTTTACTACGCTAAAAACCCCCTAATCAAGCTGCGAGGTGCTTTAGGAGGTTTAAAGGTGACGACAGCCTACTACGGCGAATTATGGCGGAATCAGGGACTAATTCGCCGAGGGTTGCAGCGGGCCAGAAAATACCATCCCGAAGCGCGAGTTATCGTCGGGGGTGGTGCCGTCAGTGTTTTCTACGAACAACTAAAAACCAAACTGCCCACAGGAACAATTGTATCAGTCGGAGAAGGGGAAACCCTGCTAGAAAAATTCCTCTCCGGCCGGGACTTTAGCGATGAACGTTGTTATGTCGTCGGAGAAACCACACCCCGGCCGCGTTTAATCCACGAATCCCCCACCCCGTTAGAAAAATCCGCTTGTAACTACGACTATATCGCCAGTATTTGGCCGGAATTTTCCTACTATTTCCAAGAAAACGACTTTTATATCGGGGTACAAACCAAGCGCGGCTGTCCCCATAACTGCTGCTACTGCATCTATACCGTTGTCGAAGGGAAACAAGTACGCATTAATCCCGCCGATGAAGTAGTTAAGGAAATACGCCAATTATACGACCGCGGCATTCGCAATTTCTGGTTTACCGATGCCCAATTTATCCCCGCCAGAAAATTTATCAACGATGTAGAAGAACTATTAGAAAAAATCCTCGCTGCTGGGATGAAAGATATCCATTGGGCTGCCTATATTCGCGCAGATAATCTCACCCCGAAACTGTGCGATTTAATGGTAAAAACTGGTATGAACTACTTTGAAATTGGTATCACCAGTGGTTCTCAGGAATTAGTCCGCAAAATGCGGATGGGCTATAATTTGCGGACAGTTCTGCAAAATTGTCGAGACTTAAAAGCGGCAGGTTTTAATGATCTGGTTTCGGTAAATTATTCTTTTAATGTTATTGATGAAACCCTAGAAACTATTCGTCAAACTATCGCCTATCATCGGGAATTAGAAAATATTTTTGGAGTCGATAAAGTGGAACCAGCCATCTTTTTTATCGGACTACAACCCCACACCCATCTAGAAGAATACGCCTTCAAAAAAGAAATTATTAAACCCGACTACGATCCCATGAGTTTAATGCCCTGGACAGCCAAAAAACTGCTCTGGAATCCCGAACCTTTGGGGTCATTTTTTGGCGAAGTTTGTCTGCAAGCATGGCGACAAAATCCCGATGATTTTGGACGGGAAGTGCTGAAAATTTTGGAAGCAAGACTAGGGAAGGCCGATTTAGAATCCGCTTTAACCGCACCGATAGAAACTAAGGAAAAAGTCTTAATTCCTGCTTAAAAATTAATTTTAGTCAATCCGAAGGCGGCAATTAGCGTTACCATGAGTCTGAAATCAGGAGATGATCAAAATCCCTTTACCGGTAACTGCAAAATGACCGACCATCGCCTCCATGGGCTAGAATTAGCGGAATATATCGCCCTAGGATTAACCCTGCTTACCCTTATCGCCATGGGTGCGGGGTTTTTGCCTTTGTTCCTCCTAGTCGTGACTTTCGGGTTAAATATTCTCAATCGTCTCCGAGAAAGAACCAGGCAACTTCAACGCTTAACCGAGATAACCGGTCATTTACAGGAGCAGTGGGAAGAAGAAAAAGAAGCTTTATCGGCCCAAATACAGTCCCTCGATCCCGCAGCGGCCAGCGATAACGACCGTGCGGTCGCAACGCGCTCGCAACGCGAGATCGCAGAATTAGAGGAGAATATTCTCGCCCTCGAACAGTCCTACAATCAAATTATTCAATACATCAACCGTAACGCGCTGCTGGAACGCATCGAACATCTGGAAAAATCCTACGGTCGCTTACAAAGAGAGATTTTGCCGATTAACGAAGAATCGGCGGATATTAGCGCAACAAAAGCGGAAAATGAGCCACAAATCACCCTACCCGCCCTTAATTTAACTCCCACTTCCCCCCCCGTCCCTATCCCCCATTGGCACTATTATCGCCGTCTGAGCGCCCATCGGGAAATGATTACAGCGATCGCAATTACCGAGGATCAACGGTTTTTAATTAGCGTTAGTTGGGATCGTACCCTAAAAATCTGGGATTTTGCGAGGGGAACCCTGATTAATACGGTGGAAGCTCATGATCAGGGCATTTTAGCCCTAGCAGTGACCGGAAACGGCGATTATCATCTAGCGACGGGAGGATTCGATCAAACCGTTAAATTATGGACTTTAGCCAGCGATGGCAGTAATCTGGAATTAAATCAAATTTTCCTCGGTCATCTCGGTTCGATTCACGGCCTAGATTTTGCCCCCCGTTGGCATTTTTTGGTTAGCGGTAGTTACGATCAAACCCTAAAACAGTGGAATTTAGAGCAGGAAAACGAAGAATTTAGCTCCTATGACAGTCTAGGGGCAATTTATGCCCTAGCAGTGGCTCCTAATCAAGATTTTATCGCCGCAGCTGGGGGTGATGGCACTGTCACCCTCTGGCAATTGGGATCGGGAGCAAAAATCGCCGTCCTATCCGGTAACGTTTCTTCGGTGCAGAGTCTGGCGATCGCTGCCGATAGTCAGATTATTGCCGCCGGTTGTGTGGATGGGACGGTGAAAATCTGGCAATACGACCCCGAGAAAAGCGGTCATTTTGCGCCAATTCGGGTGATTAATGCCCATAATGGTCAGGTGACAAGCTTGGTATTCGCAGAGCAGGGTCAATGGTTATTTACTGGGGGGACCGACGGAGAGATTAAAATCTGGTTAGCCAATTCTCAACAGGCGATCGCAACTCTCAGCGCCACCAATGAGCGATCATCGCCAATTTCCAGTTTAGTTCTCAGCCCCGATTATTGTCACCTAGCAGCGGCCGCGGCCGACGGCAGCATCACCATCTGGGAAAATATCACTTAATGGTCGATCGAACTAGAAAAATTGTATAATGTAATGTCCCGGACTCGATCGGGCCAGTTTGACCCCAAGAAAAAGTGACTGAGTTAACCGTCGTTTCTGCCTAATAGTTGTCATCGGGGCATCGAGAACGCGCGAGCGATCGCTTATCCCAGAATCATTACCCATAGTAAAAAATTCAGAATGAAGACTCCAACAGATCAAAGATTTGATTACGTCAAAATCGGTTTAGCGTCCCCCGAAAGAATTCGGCAATGGGGAGAAAGAAACCTGCCTAACGGTCAAGTCGTCGGAGAAGTAACCAAACCAGAAACGATCAACTATCGGACTCTCAAACCAGAAATGGATGGGTTATTCTGCGAGAAAATTTTTGGCCCCTCCAAGGACTGGGAATGTTGGTGCGGTAAATACAAGCGCGTCCGTCACCGGGGAATTGTCTGTGAACGTTGCGGGGTAGAAGTCACCGAGTCGCGGGTACGTCGTCATCGCATGGGTTTTATCAAATTAGCTGCCCCCGTCACCCACGTTTGGTATCTTAAAGGTATTCCCAGTTATCTCAGTATCCTGCTCGATATGCCCCTGCGGGACGTGGAGCAGATCGTCTATTTTAATGCCTATGTGGTTCTCGATCCGGGCAATGCCGGCAATCTTAGTTATAAACAACTCCTCAGCGAAGATCAATGGTTAGAGATCGAAGAAGAAATCTACGCGGAGGACTCGGAATTAGTCGGTATTGAAGTGGGTATCGGGGCCGAGGCTATCCAAAGACTCTTACAGGAAATTAACCTGGAAGAAGAAGCGGAAAGACTGCGGACGGAAATTGTCGAAAGTAAAGGGCAAAAACGGGCAAAATTAATTAAACGTCTCCGGGTAATCGATAACTTTATCGCCACGGGTTCTCAGGCAGAATGGATGGTTTTAAGCGTAATTCCCGTGATTCCTCCCGATTTACGCCCGATGGTGCAGTTGGACGGCGGCCGTTTTGCCACCTCTGACCTGAACGATCTCTACCGTCGGGTGATTAACCGCAATAACCGTTTATCCCGTCTGCAAGAAATTCTCGCTCCCGAAATTATCGTCCGCAACGAAAAACGGATGTTACAGGAGGCCGTCGATGCTTTAATTGATAACGGTCGTCGCGGTCGCACGGTGGTGGGGGCCAATAATCGCGCCCTGAAGTCTTTATCGGATATTATCGAGGGTAAACAGGGGCGTTTCCGTCAAAATCTCCTCGGTAAACGGGTGGACTATTCGGGACGTTCGGTTATCGTTGTCGGTCCGAAATTGAAGATCTATCAATGCGGTTTACCCCGGGAAATGGCGATCGAATTGTTCCAACCCTTCGTTATCCATCGTTTAATTAAATTAGGCATCGTCAATAATATCAAGGCAGCCAAGAAAATGATCCAACGGGGGGATGCCAATGTTTGGCACGTCTTGGATGAAGTGATCACGGGACACCCAGTGATGTTAAACCGCGCCCCTACCCTGCACCGTTTGGGCATTCAAGCGTTTGAACCGATCTTAGTGGAGGGCCGGGCGATTCAGTTACATCCCCTCGTCTGTCCCGCTTTTAACGCTGACTTTGACGGGGACCAAATGGCCGTACATATTCCCCTCTCCCTGGAAGCACAATCGGAAGCGCGATTATTGATGTTAGCTTGTCATAATATTCTCTCACCGGCGACCGGTCGCCCGATTGTTGCCCCTTCTCAGGATATGGTTTTGGGTTGTTATTATCTCACGGCCGAAAATCCCAAGGCCCAAAAGGGTGGAGGTCGTTATTTCGCCAGCATGGATGACGCTATTCGCTCTTTCGATCAGGGATTGGTGGATCTACACGCTTCTGTGTGGTTGCGTTTACCGGTCGGAGAAAAGGTGAAAACCAATAAACCCGATGAGGAAGTCCTGGAAACGGAAACTCTCCCCGATGGCAGCATCTGGAAATATTATCGGGAGCGCAAAACCCGCGAGAAGGATGGTGAGATAATTTCTCAGTATGTGCGTACTACTGTAGGGCGAATTATCTACAATAAGACGATTCTAGAAGCTTTGGTGGTCTAGAGAGAGATTAGGTTAGGGTGGGCATTGCCCACCTTAATTTTTAGGCTAAAGCGGCAATACATTCTATTTCCACTAGCACATCTTTGGGAAGACGGGCCACCTCCACACAGGCCCGGGCCGGGGCAGTTTCCGGGGGGAAATAACGGGCATAAACTTGATTCATCGCCCCGAAATTGGCTAAATCCGAGAGAAAGACGGTAGTTTTCACCACATTTGACCAATTAGCCCCAGCAGCGGTTAAAATGCCCTCTAGATTGGCCATAACTTGTTCGGTTTGGGTGCTAATTTCCCCGGAGACGATTTCACCCGTGACGGGATCTAGGGGAATTTGTCCCGCAACAAAGAGAAAAGGACCAGGAGCGGCGATCGCTTGATTATAGGGACCCACAGGGGCCGGAGCTTTATCAGTACGAATGACCTGATTATTCATGGGCAGGATAGTTAAAAAAGATGACATTGAATCAATTGAATATTTTCCCAGTTTTTCGATCGCTTGCAGTTAATTTTCGCCGGTTAGGGGATTTAATTTTGACTGATTGTCTTTGTCGAAGGTGCGCTAAAAGCGATTGTACGAGAAATAAGTCAACACTTATGACGCTGCAATTCTGCATCTAACTCTGTTAACAAAGCATATATTCTATCAAAATCATGTTTAGTTTTAGAAGGAGCGTCATAGGTTCTCAAAGTACCTTTAGTATGAGTATGAGCCGCTCGATTGCGACTTTTCTTTAGATTAACAAGATCACCTTTTAAAGCACTAATTTTACCGGTTTTTTCTAACTTTTTTTCGATTTTTTCTAATGTTGCTAAACCAATAACCATAATCAACATTTTTCTAAAAGGTTCATATTCAAAACTATGAGTACCACTAATAGTCTTATCGATGAATTTTTTGTTAGCTTCGGACTTTAAGCATCGTTTAGCACATCTTAAAACTATATCATCCATAGTTTCCTCGATCCAGCCACATAATTCTATAAGAGCTAGTTTGGAATAAGAAGAAGTTTTTTGATTATCAGCTGTAGGGTCATCATGGAGTTGATCAAGCCAGTTTAACGTCTTGAGTAAATAATCTTTAGTAATCATTACCAGTAGATGAAAAAATTTTGATAGATGTATTAATTCTCTCTAAAGCCTTATCTTTTCGATACATACCACTAGATAAATTTTCAGTTAAAAATGGTTCAGATTTTATTAATCTAGAATACTTGTCTTGTAATTCACCATTGGAGAGATTGACTAAAGTATCTAAATTCTTGGCAACTCCTAAAAGAATTCCCTCAGCAATAACTTTACTGGTTTTGAGAGGTTCCTCTTTGAAGATTTTATCATAAATCAAGTCAACGGTTTGCTTAAATAATTCATCTTTATCTTGAATAAAATCTGCGTGAGCAAATCTATGTTTATACATATAATCATTTAAAAATCTGGTCAATTTCCCCTTGTAGTTCTGGTATTCATCATAAAAAGCAAAGAAACGAAGCACTAATTCTTCATCTCCAAATCGAGATGCTTTTTGCTGCTCTCGATCCATCAGCAAAAGCCAGTTTTCATATTGAGCGCATTCTTTTAAAAAACTATTAAACTTGCCATTATAGATACAATTTCTGATCTCCTGATTGTTAAGTTTTACTCCACCAGTATTTAAGCGATGGAAAATGGTAAAAATATAATTATTATGAGCTTTTTTGCTGGAGTCATAGCGAATCATGGTGATGGGAATAGTCATATTTTCTACGCGTTCATATAATTCTTCATGCTGAGTTTTTATTTCCTCAACTGTTCTTCCAGAAATAGACGAATCTACATCGGGTAATTTTGATAGCCTCCAATCTTCAGTAGTTAAAAATTTGACGATGGTACTAATTCGTTGTAATCCATCGATGATATAGCGTTTATCTGTCTTATAGTCAAGACTAATACACATACTAGGAATCGGTAACTGTTTCATTAAACTATCAATAAAACGAGTTTGTTGTGGATCAGTCCATACCACATCTCTTTGAAAATCTGGATCGATAACCAATTGTTTTTTTTGATACATTCTAACTAGATCAGAGCAGGATCGCTGCTCATTGTAAGCAATAATATCTACAGGAGGAAAATCCACATCATCTTCTTCCTCTAGATACTTTTCTTCTTCGGCTGCTAGTAATTTCTCTTCTTGACTGAGATAATTAACCATAATTTTTATCCCTCCTAATATCTATAAAATTTTCACAGTTAAAAGGGTACTTTATTAGACAACAAAGCACCCTTTTAATTTAGCTTAGAACTCTCCTTTTAAAGCGGCATTACAGCGCTCGCAAATACTGGGATCATCGGCAAATTTTCCCACTTGAGTGGAATAATTCCAACAGCGATCGCATTTTTCGCCGTCTGCTTTGACAATTCCCACCGAAACAAAGTCTGATTCTCCCTTATATTCTGCGGTTTGAATTGCGCTAATATCACTAACTAATTCCACTTGAGAAGAGAGAAATAGATAACGCAATTCATCGACTTTATTTCCCGTTAAACTATCACAATTGTTGAATAATTCTAACTCCTGTTGTAAGGTTTCATCGGGAACATAAAGTAAAACTTTTGCCTCTAAAGAAGCACCGATCGCTTTATCATTTCTGGCAGTTTCCATCACCTTATTAACTTCGGTGCGTAGCTGCCGGAATTTGGCCCATTTATCGGCCAATTCGCGATTATTCCAAGCAGGATCGATGTTTAGCCATCCTGACTCAAATACCGATAAATAAGGAGTTTTGTAGGGGAGAAATTGCCAGATATCTTCCGCTAGATGAGACAGGACAGGAGCGATCGCTTTAGCGAGATTTTCTAAGGCAATAGCATAAACTGTTTGACAACTGCGACGACGGAAAGAATTAGGATCAGAAATGTATAAACGATCCTTAGCAATGTCGATATAAAAGTTAGATAAATCGACAACACAAAAATTCTGTACCGTCTGGAAAAAGCGGAAAAATTGGAAACTTTCAAAAGCTGCCGTTACTTCCGTAAACACCTCCGAGATACGGTGTAACATATAGCGATCGATCTCCGGTAGATCTTCATAAGCTACCGCATCCTTAAGGGGATCAAAATCATTTAAACTCCCCAGTAAAAACCTGGCAGTGTTACGGATTTTATTACGGATATCTACCAACTGTTTAAGAATATTTTGACCGATATTCACATCATTGGTATAGTCCACCGAGGACACCCATAACCGAATCACATCCACCCCATAAGCGGGTTCTTTTTTCTGGTCTTTACCCCCATTAATGATCACATTGGGATCGATGACATTACCCAGAGATTTACTCATTTTTCGTCCCTGTTCATCCAAAACAAAACCGTGAGTTAACACCGTTTTATAGGGAGCAATACCATTAGCAGCGACACTGGTTAATAAACTCGATTGAAACCATCCCCGATGCTGATCCGATCCTTCTAGATACATATCCGCAGGATAACTTAATTCTGGTCGAGCATTAGCCACCGCATTCCAACTAGAACCAGAATCAAACCACACATCCATAGTATCCATTCCCTTGCGATAACTGCGACCATTATCGCGATAACTGAGAGGCAATAATTCCTCTACGGATAACTCCCACCAAGCATTAGAACCCTTGACTGCGAAGATAGCTTGAACGTGATTAATCGTCTCCTCGGTTAACAGAGGTTCATTTGTTTCTTCGTCATAAAAAACAGGAATAGGAACCCCCCAACTGCGCTGACGAGAGATACACCAATCGCTTCTTTCACTAACCATAGAAGTGATGCGATTCTTCCCTGTTGCGGGAATCCAACGCACCGAATCAATTGCTTCTAAAGCTAATTCCCGGAATCCTTCCACGGAAGCAAACCATTGTTCCGTTGCGCGGAAAATTGTCGGTTTTTTGGTTCTCCAATCGTAGGGATATTTATGCTGATATGCTTCTTCTTTGAGTAAGGCACCCTTTTCTGTCAGTGCTAAAATTATCGCTTCATTAGCATCTTTCAGGACATTTAAACCCGCAAATTGTCCCGCTTCTGCGGTGAAATTTCCCTTATCATCCACGGGAGAAAGTATCGGTAAACCGTAACGTTGGCCGACGATATAATCCTCCTGACCATGGCCGGGAGCAGTATGAACTAATCCGGTGCCGGAATCGGTGGTGACATAATCCCCACCGATGAGAATAGCACTTTCTCTGTCAAACAAAGGATGACGATATTTAGTATGTTCTAATTCCAGACCTTTAACCGTTGCTTTAATCGTCAAAGTCCTGTTAAAAGTGTCGGCTAATTTTTCGACTAAATCCGTCGCTACGATTAGATAATTAGACTCGCTAGTTTCCACCACTGAATAGTTTAATTCTGGGTTTAATGCGACGGCCAAATTCCCGGGTAAAGTCCAAGGGGTAGTCGTCCAGATAGCCACGGATAAATTAGGCAAAAATGGCGTTAAAACCGGGGTTGAAACTGATGTGATCGGGAAAGCAACATAGACACTGCGGGAAGTGTGACCTTCGGGATATTCTAATTCTGCCTCAGCTAAAGCGGTTTGAGAACTAGGACTCCAGTGAACCGGTTTTAGTCCCCGATAAATATAACCTTTTAGGGCCATTTTTCCGAATACGGCAATTTGAGCGGCCTCGTATTCCGGTTGTAGGGTTAAATAGGGATTTTCCCAGTCTCCCCAGACTCCATACCTTTTGAAACCTTCACACTGTTCTTTTTGCGTTTGAAGGGCGAAATCATGGGCTTTCTGACGTAATTTCAAAGGGGTTAGACCCTCTTTTTCCGAGCTTTTGAGACTTTGTAAAACCTTTAATTCGATCGGCAACCCGTGACAATCCCAACCCGGCACATAGCGCACTTTGTAACCTTGCAGCAGTTTATATTTATTGATAATGTCTTTGAGAATTTTGTTTAAAGCATGACCGATATGCAGGGACCCGTTAGCGTAGGGTGGTCCATCGTGGAGAATAAATAATTCTTTGGGGTTATTTTGCGCTAATTTCTCGTATATTTGCTCATCTTGCCAGAATTTCTGGATTTCTGGCTCACGTTTGCTGGCATTTGCTCGCATATCAAAGTCAGTTTGGGGCAAATTAACGGTATCTTTGTAACTTTTAGCGTTGGACATTCTGGCAAACCTATGGATATCAATCGTTTTCGGGATTCATTCCTAAATAACGTCCCTTTAAGGGTCGTTATCTCTATTCTGTCACATAACTGTAATACAAATATTACAAGTGACAATCATTGATCTATAAGTCTAGCGAGATTGAGTCCAAGAGCGATGATTCCCAAAGGCTATAATTTAGTTATTCGAGGATAGGGAGCATGGGGACGATGGTGACGAATCCTAATTTTTTTTATGTCTCTCCAGAAGTGTATCTAGAAGGGGAAAGAGTCAGTCCGATCAAGCACGAGTACCGAAAAGGAAGGATTTATGCGATGGTAGGGGCAAAAAAGCCGCATATCGTTTTATCGGCCAATTTAGCCAAGGTTTTAGGTAATCATCTCGATGATAGTCCCTGTCTTGTTCTCACTTCCGATATCAAAGTCCGGTTAGAGGAGGCAAATTGTTATTATTATCCCGATATTGCGGTGGTTTGTGACGAGAGAGAGATTAACAATACCGATGATTTTATTCTCTATCCCGTTCTGATTATTGAAGTATTATCGAAATCTACGGAATCCTTTGATAGGGGTGATAAATTCAGCGATTATCAAACCTGTCCCACCTTAAAAGAATACATTCTTATTCATCAAAACCAGATTAAAATTGAATGTCACCGTCGCGAGGATTCGGGAGTTTGGCAAGAACATATCTATGAAGCGGGAGATGAGGTAGAATTTACCAGTGTAGGATTCCGGGTATCGACCGTTTCTATCTATCGCAAAGTCCCCGGTTTGCTATGATTACAATTCTTTTTTGACATCGCAGTTTTAGGTCCCTAGGGATAGGGGTAGATCTGTCTCCCTTTGCCTAAAAACGACCAATTTAAGTCTGAATTGCATCACTATCTGAAGCTGATTTATCCTTCGATTCTAATTTCACGAAAATCATGTGGTCTATTATGCTAATCTCAACTGGTTTATGAGTCCAGAAATTTAAGATTTCTTCAAAAATCTGTAGTGATGATTTAGGATGATTGAGAGAAGTCATAATAGCTTTCTGCTTATTTGTTATAAAATTTACATATATCTCTACTATTAGAAAGCGTCAAAATGCTGAATTGATAGCTGATTTCATCCTCCCAAGAGTAAATTTAATACTTTTTTAACCCACTAGGATGTTGCTTTTAGCATACTGAACTCAAATGAGCCATACTTACTATTCAAAAATACATCCAAGAATTAATCGGGAGATTTACACAAGGCAGAGAGAACTATCAAAAAAGATTAGACGCTATCCTCGGAGGAGGATTTAGTGGCAGCGATCAGAAAGAAGAATTAATATGGTTATTATTTACTATGGGTTTTACTTATAAAGATATCGATAAAATTAGAAGTGACCCAAAACAATCAAGAATTTTAAAAAGACTGGGAGAAATAGAAGAGGGGAATAGTACGATAAATTAAACGTCGGCCAGTCATTAAATACACTTGTACTGCTCTTGATCGATTAACTGGAATTGATAAAAATCCTTGAGGGAGAGTGATGGGTTGAATTTTCCTGACAATTCTCGGCATCTAGACCAGAAAAAAAGCAACCGATGTAAAACCTAGCAGTTAGACTGTCTTCTCTCCCCGACAGGTGTTTTCAGGGGTTTTTTCGCCCATAAGTATTAAGGGGTATGCTGCCGATATGTCCGATGAATGACAATTTTCTAGCGATCGAGCCTTTCCACTAGGGAAATTCGAGTTTATCATAAAAAGAAATCCTCTCTCAGGTAAGAGCGGTAGTATGGCTTACTCGACACAGCAGTTAATTGAAATCCTCGATCGAGAAATGCACGCCACTTGCAAAGGGGAACGTCTGTTACTCTCTCCGGCGGAGCGCATTGATAATCCGGTGATTGCCAAGGCGATCAATCTAGAAAAGGTGGGCAAAGTCTTCGCCTATCAGGATTTTCGCCGCCAAATTCACGATTATCAACAACAATATCAGGTTTCGGGCATTATCTGGCGTGTTTGTCAATGGGGCGATCGCACTCTCCGTTATCCCGAAATTCATAATCAATTAGTTGCCGTCGCGGGTGACAAGGAAATTCTCATGGCTGCCAAAGCTTCCGTTTTAGAGTTTTGGAACAGTATCACCTCTAATATGAATTTTTGGTGGGCGCTTAACTCCCGTCGTCCCATTTCTGCCGATTCTCTAGCCGAATTAGTTGCCCAGTCGGAATGGGCGGAATTAGATGTGGCGCGCACGGAATTATATCTCGGCCTCTGTTGGGGTAATCCTTTAGAACACCAGTATCAATGGTCCCAACCCTTTTCTGGTTGTCATCGCATTATCGCCGCCGTCGATGAACCTAGTTCGATTAAGGTCTGAGGACGATTGATGTCTTGGGAAGTGGGGAAGTGGGGATAATAAATAAAAGCTACCTCCTGTCTCCTATTGTAAAGTTTTGTTAATTTTTCTGGGATTAGGACATTTTGTAAAAATAGATACAGAATTGTATGTTATATATATTAGTGGGTGATTAAAAAAGTTCAAAATGCGATTTGCAGATCGGAGGAAATGATTATGTCCACAGAACAACAAGCTCGTGCCTTAATGATGCGTCACCACCACGCCGTTAAAAATCGTCAACAATCGATGTTAGGCAGAAGTGCTTCTGAAATCGGTATTGACAATGATAATGGCCACGGGGAAACCGTTCAACGTCGCTTCTCGGCCGACTTCTCTTCACAAACTTATGATCGCTCTGGTGCTACTCTGAGTTAGGCTCTTAGATTTCGCCAAAGTGTCAGCTTTCAGTCTTAGAATTAAGTGAACAATCAGCCCACATAAACCGAGATCGGGAGGTGTGGGCTTTTGGTTTTTAGAGATAGGGGTCAGTCCTAGGCTGATTACGGGGTTTCATCGGGATTTATGCCTAATTGCCGTAATTGCGCCGCTAAACGTTCCGCCCGTTGACGTTCAATTTCAGCATTCTGACGTTCAATTTCAGCGTTCTGACGTTCGATTTCGGCTAATTCCGCAGGTAGGAGGATTAAATTGCCGTCTAGGTCATAAAAACGTAGCCAAGGGGCTTCTTCTCGTTGGATGCTGCCCATCCAGACTCCTAACCATAATCCCAAACGTTGACACCATAACCAACCGCGCTGGTCGGGAATAATTTCTTGATAGCATTGATTTTGGTCTAAAGCCCAACCTTGCAGGGAAGTGGCATCAAAGGGATTATAAACAAAGTATTGGGAACAGCGAAAAGTCCGCTCATAGAGGTCTTTTTTGGTAGTTAAATCGATTTTTGCGGTGCTTTCTGACATTAATTCCACGATCACATCGGGATAACGTCCGTTTTCGTTCCAAACCACCCATCCTTGTCGTTTATAACTACCATCGATATCGAGGACAACGAAAAAATCGGGGCCGCGAAAATCCTTATTAAAAACCCGCTCACGGCTAAAGTAAATAAACATATTACCGCCAACAAAAAAGTCCTCTCGATCCTGATAGGCTTGTTCGATAGAATCGATTAACACATTCATGGCCTTGCGGTGACGGTAGGTTTCCAAAGGTTCTCCATCATCAAAAATCAAGTCTTCTGGGGGAATGGGAGATTCTTCCCAATCGATAACTGGAGGAGTGAGGGGTTGAGTCATCGGGGTTACGTCCGGGATAGAGATGGTTTTATTTTATTTGTAAGACGAGGCGATATTTAGGTTGTCCGGTTCGCAATTTTTCCATGGCTTCATTCACCCGGGAGATAGGATAGGTTTCTGTGACTGGTTCAATGCCATGGCGAGAGGCAAATTCAATCATTTTACTGACGGTACTGGGACTACCCAAAGGACTGCCGGAAATCGATTTTTGACCCATAATCAAGGGAAAAGCGTAGGTAGCCATGGGTTCAAGAACAGCGCCAACAATATGCAGACGACCTTTGGGACGTAAACAGGCGATATAAAGACCCCAATCGAGATTAACGTTAACGGTGGAGATGATGAAATCAAAGTAATTTTGTACCGATTGCAAAGCCTCTGGGTCTCTGGAATTGATAAAATGAGTTGCCCCTAGTTCTTTTGCTTCCGTTTCTTTGTCGGGACTACTGGAAAAAGCGGTTACTTCGCAGCCCCAAGCTTTGAGGAATTTTAAGGCTATATGGCCCAATCCACCAATACCAATGACACCAACTCGGGCCGTGGGTTTAATATTAAATTGGACAATGGGATTAAAGACGGTAATACCACCACAGAAAAGCGGGCCAGCTTTGGCAGCATCTAACTGGTTCGGCAATGGAACTAACCAACTATGATGGGCCCGGACTCTTTCGGCAAAACCGCCATGGCGACCGACGATAGTTCCTTCGGCAGTAGCACAAAGGTTTTGATCCCCTGACATACAGGTTTCACAGGTGGAACAGGAACGGGAAAACCAACCCAGACCGACTCTTTGCCCTAATTTTAACTCTTTGACTTTAGCACCAAGAGCGGCGATCGTGCCGACCACTTCATGGCCAGGGACAAAGGGATAGGTGGTCAGTCCCCAATCGTTATCGAGCATACTTAGGTCACTGTGGCAGATGCCGCAATATTCCACCGCGATTTCTACATCTTCATCCCCTAATATACCCGGATCGTAGTCAAAAGGCTCTAGTTTCCCCCCTTTTTCTCGGGCAGCATAGGCTCTAATCATGATTAAGTCCTCTAGGATCGGTTTATTGGTTATTTTATTCTAAGTTTATCGAAAATTCGGGTTAAGAAGATTGGGCAATAATTCCACTGCTAGGGACATCAACATCAAGGAAGTCCGCTCGTGATCATTAAAAAAATCTTAAAAACGGCAATTTTAAGAATAGCCAGAGGCGATCGCTAACTGGCAGCATCAGCAAAATTACTGGTTTTGGGTTACTCTTGATATATAGTCCACTACACCAATCTGGTCAGGCTTGCGGACTTTACCGACAAGTTTTGTTAGCCTCGCAGGAAAACTACCAGCTTTCAACCGGGGCAAGATTAGACGGGGTAAAAAGCCCTTTTCCAATTTGGGGATAATTTTTGTAAGCGATTGTATCCTATTAACTATCGTTATTATTAGAGCGCCATGGGAAAAGTTATCGGCATCGACTTAGGGACAACCAACAGTTGCATTGCCGTACTAGAGGGAGGTCAGCCGATTATAGTTCCCAACTCGGAAGGGGGAAGGACTACTCCTAGTATCGTGGGATTCGGCAAGGCCCAGCGCCTAGTGGGACAACTGGCCAAACGTCAGGCGGTCACTAATGCCGAAAATACCGTCTATAGCATCAAACGCTTTATTGGTAGGCGTTGGCAAGACACGGAGGCAGAAAGGGGACGAGTTGCCTATCATTGCCAACGCGGTCGCGATGATACCGTCAATATCAAAATTCGTGATCGGGAATTTACTCCCCAAGAAATCTCGGCCATGATCCTGCAAAAATTAAAGACCGATGCCGAGGCCTATCTGGGAGAACCGATTAACGAGGCCGTGATTACAGTTCCCGCCTATTTTACCGATGCCCAACGTCAAGCTACTAAAGACGCGGGCATGATCGCAGGACTAGAAGTATTAAGAATTATTAACGAACCCACCGCCGCCGCCCTAGCTTACGGTTTAGATAAACAAAACGAAGATCAACATATCCTCGTTTTTGACCTAGGGGGAGGAACCTTCGACGTTTCCATCCTGCGACTGGGGAAGGGAGTCTTTGAAGTGAAAGCCACGGCCGGCAATAACCATCTTGGGGGGGACGATTTTGATAACCTCTTAGTGCGGTGGCTGGTGGAGAACTTTCAAAGTCAAGAAAACATCGATCTGTCCAGCGATCGCATGGCGATCCAAAGACTGCGAGAAGCCGCCGAAAAAGCCAAAATCGAGCTTTCTAGCCTGATTACCACCTCGATCAATCTCCCCTTCATCGCCGCCGACGAAACCGGCCCTAAACACCTAGAATTAGAACTAACTCGCGCTAAATTTGAGGAATTAACCAGAGAATTAGTGGAAAAAACCCTCGAACCCGTACAACAATCCCTCAAAGATAGCGGACTGCAGCCTAGCGATATCAATCGTGTCATTCTCGTTGGTGGTTCCACCAGAATCCCCGCTGTGCAAGAATTAATCTCCCGTTTCTTTTCTACCGGCCAGATCGATCGCTCTGTTAACCCCGATGAGGCCGTTGCTTTGGGGGCAGCGATTCAAGCTGGAGTTTTAGGTGGAGAAGTGGAAGATATCCTCCTACTCGATGTCACCCCCCTTTCCCTCGGCATTGAAACCCTCGGCGAAGTCTTTACCAAAATTATCGATCGCAATACCACTATCCCCACCAGTAGATCTCAGGTTTTCTCCACCGCTGCCGATGGTCAAACTTCGGTGGAAATTCATGTTCTGCAAGGGGAAAGAGCTATGGCCCAGGATAATAAAACCCTGGGTAAATTTCTCCTGACAGGAATTCCTCCCGCTCCTAGGGGGGTGCCACAAATTGAAGTGGCCTTTGAGATCGATGTCAACGGCATCTTGAAAGTGGCCGCCAGCGACCAAGGCACCGGCAAAGAACAAAGCATTTTAATTAGCCATACTGGAGGGCTGAAACCGAACGAAATTGAAAAAATGCGCCTAGAAGCCGAAAAATACGCCGAATCCGATCGCCGTCGTCTGCAAATGATCGATATTCGCCACCAATCCGATAGTCTTTTCTATAGCTACGAAGTCACCCTCAGGGAAAACAGTCAGTTAGTCGCCCCCGATATCCGGCAACTGGCCGACCAGAAGCGGCAACAGTTGGAAATCGCTCTGCGCGACCCCTCCCTATCTCCAGAAAAGCTAAAAACCACCTTGGCAGAATTTCGTCAGATTGTCCTCGAAATCGGTACCCGCATCTACACTGGTGGACAAGAGCAAAACCAATCCCTTAACGGTACTGGGTTTGAATCGATCGATGTCACCGAAAAACTGACTCGATCCACCCGCACCCAGGCTACTTCCTCGAATACCTTCACCAACAGGCCAACCCTCTCCCGCACTAGAACCAGAACCTATAGTAATCTGGAAACTAAATCCACCGAATCGGACAGCGATGATGATCCCTACGATGGGGAAGAAATGAGCGCCAGTGACTACGAGGCCGTAGATTAAAAAGTGATCAGTAATCAGTAATCAGTTATCAGTTATCAGCTTTTTTCTCCCCTTCTCCCCACACCCCACACCCCACACCCCTACACCCCTTCTCCCCACACCCCACACCCCACACCCCAACCCCTAACCCCCACCGAAAAAAATAGTAGGGATAACCCAACTAAACTACTATGTATAGTTTGTTAAAGTAACAACTAGACTTAAACTCTATTTATAAATTGCCAGCAGAACCATAGCCCCCTATGCCCACTGATTACTACGAAATTCTAGGTGTCTCGCGAGATGCCGGTAAAGAAGACATCAAACGCGCCTATCGTCGTCTCGCCCGAAAATATCACCCCGATGTTAACAAAGAACCGGGAGCCGAAGAACACTTCAAAGAAATTAACCGCGCCTACGAAATTCTCTCGGAACCAGAAACCCGCAATCGTTATGACCGCTTTGGTGAAGCCGGGGTTTCTGGGGGCGCTGCCGGTTTTGATGCCGACAATATGGGCGGTTTCGCCGATATATTTGAGACAATCTTTAGTGGTTTCGGGGGCGCGGGCGGCCAAGCAACCGCCCGCCGACGCACTGGCCCTACCCGGGGCGAGGATCTACGTCTCGATTTTAGACTAAAATTCCGCGAGGCGGTCTTTGGCGGCGAAAAGGAAATCCGCATCCGTCATCTGGAAACCTGTCAAACCTGTAAAGGCAGTGGGGCCAGACCTGGAACCAGTTCCCGCACTTGTACTACTTGTAGTGGTACCGGTCAGGTGCGTCGGGCTACCCGTACTCCCTTCGGTACTTTTGCTCAGGTTTCGGTCTGTCCCACCTGTGACGGTGCTGGAGAGGTGATCGAGGAAAAATGCGATGTTTGCGGCGGCTCCGGACGCAGACAGGAAACCAAAAAACTGAAAATTACCATTCCTGCGGGGGTTGACAACGGCATGAAATTGCGCGTTGCCCGGGAAGGTGACGCAGGACTTAAAGGCGGGCCGCCGGGGGATTTATTCGTTTATCTAACCGTGGAAACAGATACAGAATTTCAACGGGAAGGCAATGATATTAAATCGAATATCTCGATTAGTTATATCCAAGCGATTTTAGGATGTACCATCAAAGTTAATACTGTAGATGGCCAAGAGGACCTGACTATCCCTGCCGGTACTCAACCGAACACCGTACTGATTTTAGAAAACAAGGGGGTTCCCAAATTAGGCAATCCCGTCAGTCGCGGTGATCATCGTATTACCGTTAAAATCTCGATTCCTGCCCGTGTCACGGGAGAAGAACGGGATTTACTGGAAAAAATAGCGAAAGTTCGCGGGGAAACCGTGGGCAAAGGCGGCATCGAGGGATTTTTAGGTAATATCTTCCATAAATAACTATGACTTTAGACCTGCGCGGCACTCCCTGCCCGATTAATTTTGTCCGGACAAAATTACAATTAGAGAAAATGACCGCCGGGGAACGGTTGGAAGTCTGGTTAGATGCCGGGGAACCGATCGAACAGGTTCCCACTAGCCTGACAGTGGAGGGTTATCAGATAGAATCGATCGAGGACCGAGATAGCTTTTTTGTTCTCAAAGTCTATCGCCCCGATTCCTAAATGGTAGATGCACAATTAACCGATTTATACGGCACAGTGGTGGCTGTACAGGCGAATTTCTATCAGGTACGCTTGGATTCTCCCGTTATGGGCGAGAATCTTCTCTGTACCCGTCGCGCTCGCTTGCAAAAAATCGGTCAGTCGGTGATGGTTGGTGATCGGGTGCGCGTGGAGGAGGCCAATTTTGATGATCGGCAGGGTGCGATCGCAGAAGTTCTCCCCCGCAGTACCGAGATCGATCGGCCGGCCGTTGCCAATATCGAGCAGATTTTGCTAGTTTTTGCCCTTGCTGAACCCGTTCTCGATCCTTGGCTGATCAGTCGTTTTTTGGTGAAAGCGGAGTCCACAGGCTTAGAAATTGCGGTCTGTGTCAATAAAATTGATCTGGGGGAACCGGAACAAATAGAGATTTGGAGCGATCGCCTAGCTGGTTGGGGATACCGGCCCTTTTTTGTCAGTGTGGAGAAAAATCGGGGATTTGAGGCTTTATTGGCACAATTAAACCATAAAATTACTCTCTTGGCCGGTCCATCGGGGGTGGGAAAATCGAGTTTAATTAATTGTCTAATTCCTGAGATTAATCAACGGGTGGGGGATGTGTCGGGAAAACTGCAAAAAGGTCGTCACACCACCCGTCATGTGGAGTTATTTGCTTTACCAAATCGGGGTTTATTGGCCGATAGTCCGGGTTTTAACCAACCGGATATTAACTGTTCACCGGAACAATTAACTTTTTATTTTCCGGAAGTGAGAGAGCGTTTAGCTTTGGGAAATTGTCAATTTAATGATTGTACTCATCGTCGGGAACCTAACTGTGTGGTGAGGGGAGATTGGGAACGTTACCAACATTATTTAGAGTTTTTAGAAGAAGCGATCGCACGAGAACAGTCATTGCAGAAAACTAGCACAAAAGAGTCAAGTTTAAAGTTAAAAATTAAAGAAGCAGGTCAAGAAACCTACGAACCCAAATTAGCTAATAAAAAATATCGTCGTCCCTCTCGTCGCGTCAAAAATCAAGATCAGGAACGCTACGAAAATAAAACTCTCCAAGATATTTATAATGATGATTCTGAATAGAATGGGTTAAGTTGCCTTGATATTCAGGGGGACTTTATAAATACTGTCTAAAGATGAAAATCGGCTCTTCTGGGGCTCTTCTCGACTTTGTGTGATAATTTTTGCCTCAAGGGGTGACAGAACAGTTAAAAAGCTTGCTTTATAAGGCTCATAGCCGTTAACCCTTTGGAGAAATAAGGGTTTTTCTGGGGTTTGAGGCGGATCAAAGAAAGGGCAAGTTCCGAGAAAGTATCCATCGACTCAACCCAAAAAGTACCATAAGTACCTATCCAAAAATCACTATGTCTTTCAGCAGAACGATTAGATTCTTTGAGGCGACAAATATAAACACGGTGGGGTAAAATATTGAGTTG
>NZ_JADBUB010000218.1:0-3018 GCF_020245865.1 Microcystis sp. M169S2 | reverse complement strand
GGAAACCAAACAAAAAAGCCTCATTGAAATGAATCAATGAGGCTCTCAATAAATATGGCAGCTACCTACTCTCCCGGCGTAATGCAAGTATCCGCCTTTGGCGGAGGGACTTATGCGCCTTCGGCGCATCGGAATAGGAAGAGTGAAACTTCATCAGGGAAACCAAACAAAAAAGCCTCATTGAAATGAATCAATGAGGCTCTCAATAAATATGGCAGCTACCTACTCTCCCGGCGTAATGCAAGTACCATCGGCCATGGGGGACTTAACTTCTCTGTTCGGAATGGGAAGAGGTGAACACCCCCGGCAAAACCACCATAAGCTGTTGCGGTTGTTAACAATCAATAATGTACATATTGGGAAGCTGATCAAAGAACAAGAAAAAAAATAAAGCTTACGGGCAATTAGTACTACTCGGCTTTACTGTTACCAGTTTTACACCTGTAGCCTATCAACGTCATAGTCTTTGACGACCCTTAAAAGTAAACTCATCTTGTGGAAGGTTTCACGCTTAGATGCTTTCAGCGTTTATCCTTGCCGTGCATAGCTACTCTGCATTACACCTGGCGGCATAACAGATACACCAGCGGCACGTACGACCCTGTCCTCTCGTACTAAGGTCATGTCCACTCAATTTACTAGCGCCCACCACAGATAGGGACCGAACTGTCTTGCGACGTTCTGAACCCAGTTCACGTGCCACTTTAATCGGCGAACAGCCGAACCCTTGGGACCTTCTCCAGCCCCAGGATGTGACGAACCGACATCGAGGTGCCAAACCTTACCGTCGATATGAGCTCTTGGGTAAGATCAGCCTGTTATCCCCGGAGTACCTTTTATCCTTTGAGCGATGGCCCTTCCATGCAGAACCACCGGATCACTTTAGCCAGCTTTCGCCCCTGCTCGACGTGTTTGTCTCACAGTCAAGCACCCTTTTACTAATGCGCTCTGCGTACGATTACCAACCGTACTGAGGGTACCTTTGCGAGCCTCCGTTACTTTTTAGGAGGCGACCACCCCAGTCAAACTACCCACCATGCAATGTCCCCGCTTTTGGCGGGTTAGGTTCTAAGCAACAAAAGGTTGGTATTTCAACGATGACTCCACAACACCTGGCGATGCTGCTTCATAGTCTCCCAACTATCCTACACATTTGTTGCTCAAAATCAATGCAAAGTTGTAGTGAAGGTTCACGGGGTCTTTCCGTCCCGTGGCGGGTAACCGGCATCTTCACCGATACTACAATTTCACCGGGCTCGTGGAGGAGACAGTGTTCAACTCATTAGACCATTCGTGCAGGTCGGAACTTACCCGACAAGGAATTTCGCTACCTTAGGACCGTTATAGTTACGGCCGCCGTTTACTGGGGCTTCAGTCAGGAGCTTTGGCTTGCGCCGAACACCCTTCCTTAACCTTCCAGCACCGGGCAGGTTTCAGGCTCTATACGTCAACTTACGTTTTTGCAGGGCCCTGTGTTTTTGTTAAACAGTTGGTTGAACCAATTTACTGAGACCGTCAGAGACGGTACGCTTTATCCCGAAGTTACAGCGTCAATTTGCCTAGTTCCTTCTCCACGGCTCACCCGAGCGCGTTAGAATACTCATCCCGTCTACCTGTGTCGGATTCCGGTACTGGCTGCTATACTCGCTTTTCTTGGCAGGGATTTTATGATTTCGCTTTGTCCGAAGACTCCACTCAGGCGCACATCCGTCTGTACGCAACCACCACGTCCCTGCGTCACTTTTAATGTATAGCAGGTGAAGGAATATTAACCTTCTTTCCATCAGATACCCCTTTCGGGTTTTCCTAAGGACCAGACTAACCCTGATCCGATTAACGTTGATCAGGAAACCTTAGACTTTTCGCGTTAAAGTTTTTCACTTTAATTATCGTTACTTATGCCTACATTTTCTTTTCAAATCGCTCCAGCATGGCTCGCGCCACACCTTCGATGCAGATTTGAATGCTCCCCTACCACACTCTGCCAAAGGCAGAGGTTTAGAACTTCGGTTCATAGTTTGATGCCCGATTATTTTCCGTGCAGGATCTCTCGACCAGTGAGCTGTTACGCACTCTTTAAATGAATGGCTGCTTCCAAGCCAACATCCTGGCTGTTATAGAAATCCCACCTCGTTTGATCAACTTAACTATGTATTAGGGACCTTAGTTGCTAATCTGGGTTATTTCCCTCTCGGCCACGGACCTTAGCGCCCGCAGCCTCACTCCCGGAGATATATGATAGCATTCGGAGTTTGTCAGGGTTTGGTAGGCGGTGAAGCCCCCTAGCCCAATCAGTAGCTCTACCTCTATCATACTTCTATATCCGAGGCTGTTCCTAAAAACATTTCGGGGAGAACGAGCTATCTCTCAGTTTGATTGGCCTTTCACCCCTATCCACAGGTCATCCCAAGACTTTTCAACGTCAACGGGTTCGGTCCTCCATTCTGTGTTACCAGAACTTCAACCTGCCCATGGATAGATCACAAAGTTTCGCGTCTACCCCGACTGACTAATCGCCCTATTTGGACTCGCTTTCGCTTCGGCTCCGTTAAATAAGAACTTAACCTCGCCAGTCAGGAGTAACTCGTAGGCTCATTATGCAAAAGGCACGCCGTCATCCGCCAAAGGCGGACTCCGACCGCTTGTAGGCGTACGGTTTCAGGTACTATTTCACTCCCCTGTTCGGGGTGCTTTTCACCTTTCCCTTACGGTACTGGTTCACTATCGGTGTCTGAGGAGTATTTAGCCTTACCAGATGGTGCTGGCAACTTCACGCAAGATTCCTCCGGTCCCGCGCTACTCAGGATACTGCTCGTCCTTGTTAATTTGTATCTACAGGGCTATCACCTGCTATGGCTCAACTTTCCAGAAGATTCGATTTGATAACAATTTCTAAATGCAGTCCTATAACCCCGGATCGGCACGCCGACCCGGTTTGGGCTGTTCCCTTTTCGCTCGCCACTACTTAGGGAATCACTGTTGTTTTCTTTTCCACCCGGTACTTAGATGTTTCAGTTC
>NZ_JADBUB010000217.1:0-17124 GCF_020245865.1 Microcystis sp. M169S2 | reverse complement strand
TGTTAGAATTGGGGAACAATGAAAAACGCTGCAAAATGCTTATTCTCAAACAATCATTATTATGACCGCTCTCACTGGAAAATATACTCTTAGTCAATATTTTGAGCAGGAAATACAATCCCAAACTCGCCATGAATATTTTGATGGAAAAATTATTGCTATGACAGGAGGAACACCGACTCATAATCGCATTATTAGTAATTTATTAGTGGCTTTATATGCTGGCCTAAAGAATCAACCCTATGCCGTTTTTGTCACCGATCAGCGTTTATGGATACCTGAGCGTCAAATAGCGACCTATCCTGATATTATGGTGATGCCTGAACCTCTCACTTATCAAGAAGGACGCAAAGATACTTTAATTAATCCTGTTTTAATCGCTGAGGTTTTGTCTGCTTCAACGGCAAATTACGACAGAGAAGAAAAGTTTGCCGCTTATCGAACCATTTCAACTTTTCAGGAATATTTATTGATTTCTCAGGAAAGACTTTATATCGAACATTTTCAAAAGGAAGGCGCACCGCAAAGCGGATCTCTGCGAGATCGCTGGTTGTTTAGAACTTATGAATCTGATACGATAATTCATTTAAACTCTTTGCGGGTTGAGGTGGAGATAGCAGATATTTATAACAAGGTAATCTTTAGTTAAGGCTTTAAATTTGAAGCTTTTGTTATCATTAAACTAGACTAATCTTGATCAGGAGTTTATTTTATGATATACCCTCAAATTATTGAACTGGAACAAAAGTTACGAAATTTTTCGTTTGAAGATAAAAAATGGTTATTGGAGCAGTTACATCAACAATTAGGATTGAATAATCAAAAAACAACTAAACAGGTATTAATAGATAGTTGGAATGAAGCTTATAGTGATGGATTGGACGAATCATAAACTTTAATGTTAGAGGGAATACGGCATCATCAACGCCAATTATCTGAGTAAATATGACGATTTTTCAAAGTGATATTTATTGGATTGATTTAGGAGAACCACAAGGCTCTGAACCTGCTTATCTTTGTCCTTGTGTTGTGGTGCGAAATGATGCTCTGAATCAGTCACAAATTGGGACGGTTATTGTGTGTCCATTAACAACCAATTTGAGACGAGCAAAAGCTATTGGTAATGTTTTATTGAATGAGGGTGAAGGGAATTTACCTGAATCCAGTGTTTTTAATGTTTCACAGGTTTTTACGGTTGATAAACGTCTTTTAACAGAGTCTATCGGAAGACTTTCTCGGGAAAAAATCAAATTAATTATTCAGGGAATTAAGTTGGTTATTGAACCTCAAGAACTCGAATAATAGGGGTTATAAAAGGATTTAAAGAATCCATTTTCCCTTAGACTTGGCTAGTGGTGAACAAGCTACCGTAGCTCTGACCGCCCCTGCTAAGTAGTCATGCAAAATAAATTTTCTAGTGAAAACAGGCAAGAGGCAATAGGCAAGAGGCAAAAGCTTTATCGAAATGTGTAATTAATTTTGCTTAGGTACTTATCAATGGTTAAGTTCTAATCAAATAATTACGACGAAAAAGGTCGGGGTGAGCTAATGTTCGCCCCGACCTTTTTTGTACATTATGAAATGTTAAACAACCAAATTCGCTCGATAATTCCTGAATGTCATCGGCTAAGATACTTTTAACTCGGCCTTGACGATACGATGATCCGGGAATCCCGTGGCATCTTTAGAGCAATCAAAATGAACTATAGAAGAACTCGCCGACCAATTTTTGGCAGTTCCACCGACAAAAACAGCATCTAAGATACTGTTAAAATTTGGATTACATTGAGTGGATAGACAATTATTAGAAGCTAAACAATCCGGTTGAATCCACTTTAATATGTTGTCTTGATTTAGTTTATTGAAAGCCGTATTACCTCTTCGTTCATCGAGATCAAAATCGAAGTTAAAGTCTCCCACTATAATCGTCGGTAAACTTTGCTGATTGCTCCAATTTCTGACGAAATCAGCCTGTTGGTTTCTTCTTTCCTCTTCACGACGATTGAAATGGTTGACCATAAATAAAAATTCGGTTCCGTTCGCGAGAAGTTTAAATTTACCCACAAGCGGATTTCTTGACCCTCCAGAACCAGATAAATTATTGATAGAACCCACTAATTCTAACTGACTTTGATCGTAAGCGATCGCTAATCTATCTTGACCGCCCGTTTCTCCCAAGACTGAGGTAAAATTTGAACCCATGGCTTGAGTAAACTGATCGAGATCGTCCTGATTCATCACCTCTTCAAGACCCCAAAGAATGACCTCTGGATGCTTTGTAATTTCCTCGGCCACTTTATCGGGGGTGGTGTCTCTGGGGTTAAAGTTTGGTGATTCCACGTTATAGGTGGCTAATTTCAACCCGTTTATAGGACGAGGATTCGGAGGGGGGTTAACCGAATCTTCCAAAACTTGAGCGACATATTTTTCTATAATCCAACCTTGTTGGGAGGGAATTTGTACTTTTAGCCAATGCTTTTCATTATCGGTTGCGGTCACTGTGGCCGTCACACCATCGGGTAATCTTCCCTTTAAACTCGGAAAAGGATTTTCGTGCAAAGGAACACCTTGAGGATTTGTGGCTTTAAGCTGTACTTGCTGACCTACCTCTACATCTAAGGCGAGGGCTGGGTCGGCAAAGATAAAGCCTCCCCAAGCTATTATCAAGATGACAATGCCGAGCAGTCTTTTCATTGGTTTGACCTGTACTCTTTACTGTTCATCATCGTAAACGTTTAGGGGTGAAAACGGCATTCACAGGAAAGGAGATTCTGTCTTTGATTGAACGTTATTTTCGATTAGTTGTCCCGCACGTCTGTTACCGAGGGGAGAGGGAAGGGGAACCGAGGGGATAGGTTCGGCCACTCGATGCGGCGTATAGTATCGGAATAAAGGGTTGTGTTCTTATTATGTACTGAAAATTTAATTGTCTCTCAATTTTTCCAATAGTTGGGCGCAAGACAAATTCACCGGGGAAACAAGTAACCCGGTGCGTTTCGAGATGGGAAGTAGGGCATCTCTTTTCTGTCAGTCCGCGGTTAAGCTTCGCTGGTGCGGCGAATACCTTCGTCGAGAATGAAGAACTGAGGGTTAAGAGAAGCCAACGGCTCCCGCAGCTTTTCGATTTCGGAAGCGGGAGCGTGAACTTCTAGGCGAATAATCTTGGCGATTTTGAGAAGTTCGTCTAGCAGTTCCCCGACGTTTTGCAGGTGAGCAAGAACTGCAGAAGCATCGACGTAACCCTCGCGGCAATGAAGAATATTGCCGCTAAAGGAAAAAGCATAATGGATACAGCCCTCTTCGGTGCGGGTTCTCTCAATGAACTTGGGGCTGAGTTCCTTGAACGCAGCAATTTTTCCTTCTGGTACTTCAAAGTAGGGTACGAGGGTACAGCAAGTATCGATTTTGAACATTAGATTCTCCTTTTAGGTGTTACGGGGGGATATCCCGCGTTTGTGGTCTCTTCTGTCAGTCTTGAAAATTTTAACGAATTTACGTCGTTTCAGGCTAGGAGAAATCAAGGTTTCAACCCACTTTGACAAAAGAGAGATCATTCTCTCGATTCTTTTATAGTACATATGTAGGGCTGGCTGAATAAATCTAAAAACCTTGTTGGATAAGGCTTTTAGACTTTTTTTTCCTCAAAAAGTGCCGACCATTGGAGGGATCGGGGGTAAAATTCAGGTACTTTTTCCCTGAAAATTAGGTAACTGACTACCTCAAAATCGGTAAAACCCCACACCCCACACCTCACACCCCACACCCTGCCCCCACGAAAAACTTTTTCAGCAGACCCTATATAGTACATTTGCTCAAAAAATCGAAAAAGGGTTACAGGGTCCTCCCAGCACCGCACACCACTCGAAAACCGACGTAGAAGTTGCCGTAGTCGCGGCGGCTGAAGTAGTCGTCGCGGAAAGCGGATCGGCAGAAATTAGGATAGTCGTACCAATAACCGCCCCGCAGAGCTTTATATGTCTGATTTTGCTGTTTTTTGCTCTTTTTTATCCCCTCATAATTTTCGCACCAATCATCTTGACACCACTCCCAGACATTTCCGTGCATATCGTATAAACCAAAGTCGTTGGCGTAGAATTGCCCAACAGGGGTGGTTTTTTGGAGATTGTTATTATAGTTGGCTAAATCTGGGGTAAGAATTTCCCCAAAGTGATAGGGGGGGTAGGTTTCTCCTTTGTCGAGATTTAAGGGTTTGGTTTGCGCTCGACAAGCGTACTCCCACTCAGCTTCCGTTGGTAGCCTATATTTTCTTTTACTTAATTTGGAGAGCCTTTGGCAAAATTCTACAGCATCTAACCAAGATACCCTTTCAACGGGGTTTGTGCTGCCTTTAAACTGCGATAGATCTGGTTTTAAATCTTGCTCTACTTTTAAATCTTTTCTTTGGGCAATATATAACCACTGAGCTTGGGTAATGGGGTAGATACCCATCAAGAAGTTTTTCATGGTGAGGTTGTGTTGGGGCTTTTCACTGTTATTACTACTTTCTTATTCTGAAGAACCCATTGTAAAAGTTCCCGATGGTATTTTGACTAATTGTATGTCTAGGTCATCGGTGAGTTTTTGTCTATAGATTAAAATTCGTTTTTGGGTCTTTTGGATGATCGCATCCTCAATGATTATCGTCGTTATCGGGATTATAAAATTCGTCCCACACATTAGACTTCTTGCAAAAATCAAAAATTGTTGCTAGGGTTAGGAATCAGTAGCCAGGAGAATAGCGAGGAAAGAGAGTCTTGCTCCGTGCCATCCCAAATGAGGTTTGAGAGCTTGTTTCAGTGCGTTATACTGGTTTATATGGGTTTCGAGATTAGTGCTATTTCTCATAAAACCCTACTCCCGCCTACTTTTCAAGCTTTTTGTCCTGTACTTAGAGCTACATTATGCCAATTTCAATTAGCAGCCCCAATCAAAATAAAGGGCGACCAAAAATAAGGATGGCTTTTAATTTGACTCAGTTTGGCCTTTTGCATGGCTTCACTTTTAGTCATACCATTCTTGAGATTTTGATAAAATTGCGTCATAATTTCCGCACTGGTATTATCTTCAGCATTCCAAAGACTGGCTATTACTGATTTAGCGCCGGCTCTTTCTAAGACGTAAGCAAGTCCTGAAATTTCCTGACCGTCTGCGTTGGCTTCCTTGGCGGTTTGACAGGCACTCAGGGTGATTAATTCGGTATTTTTTAAGCCTAATAATGCGGCATCGGCGATGTTATATTGCTCTTTATTGGCGAAAAGAATAGTATTAGCTTGCATATCCAAATTAGGACAGCCAGCACGCTTAAAACAGCCATGAGTTCCGAGGTGGAGAATCGAGAAACGCGCCGCTTGAATTTTAAATGTGTCTAGGGTGGCTTTTTCACCGAGATATTTTTCACTTCCGGGAAAGGTTTTGCTGATAGTTTCTGCTTCTATTTCTGTGCCTTTAAGTTCTTCTTGGGTGGGTTTAGGGTTAGCAAATGCTAGACCTTGTAAAGGTTTTCTTTCGGTCGCGGGAGGAGTAGATGTGGAGATGCGAGTTAAATAATAAATCGGATATTTTTCTAGGAGAACTTGGTCATTTTTCTTATCGTAGAGAGTTTCAAAAGGAATATAGCGCAGTTGTCCGGTAGCGATGATGGCGATATTTTTCGGGGAACTGGTGGCGATTTGGGACTCGATGGGACGGATTAAAATCTCGTATAATTTACTACCGGTAACGAGGTAGTCGGCATTTTGATAGTCGGCTAATTGGTTGTGGTATTGACTGACAAGTTGATTAAAATCATCGCGTTTTGCATCACTTTGAATAACGATTAATTTTTCTCTAGTAACGAGAAATAGGGCGACTTTATCGCGGAGGAGAACGGGTTGAATAACGAGGGTATCAGGAGCGATATTTTTCTGGAGTTGGGCGATGTCGGTGGGTTTAGTTTCAAAAAGTTCAGCAATTTCTGGATATTTCTCTCCGATAGTTTCCGCATTTTTATAGACTTTTTCCTCGAATTGTCGGATCTGTTGTGCCAGTTCTTCAGAGAATTTATCCTGTAGTTGTCGGCGCATTCCTTCGAGTTGTTGATTGTCGGTGTTCCAGTTATCAAGTGCTTTTTGTGCATCGGGATCAGCAACTTTGGCATTAATCAGGCGATTGTAATCGGCGAGATCGGCGGTAGTGGCGAGGTTAAGCCATTGAAAGGCTTTTTCGGGTTGGTTTTGTTGGATTAGGACTTCGGCGAGGGTGATAACGGTTCTTTCGTTAGAGGCTAAAAAATCCTTGCGATCGTCGCGCAATAATCCCCCACGCATATCTAGATAAATGTTTAGAGATGCTTCTAGGTTTGTTATAGCTTCCGCGGGCTGTTTGTTATCTCGGTAAGCTACGCCAAGATTGTTGAGGCTGAGAGCTTCTCCAGCGCGATCGCCGATCTCGCGGGCGATAGTTAATTGCTGTTGAAGGTACTCGATCGCCTTTTCGTACTGTCCGAGGGAGGCGTAAGCGATTCCTAAATTGCCTAAAGAATTGGCTTCCCCTTCGCGATCTCCGATCTCGCGGGCGATAGTTAAATACTGTTGATGGTACTCGATCGCCTTTTGGTACTGTCCGAGGGAACTGTAAGCGATTCCTAAATTGCCTAAAGAATTGGCTTCCCCTTGGCGATCTCCGATTTCCTTGGCGATAGTTAAATACTGTTGATGGTACTCGATCGCCTTTTCGTATTGTCCGAGGGAACGGTAAGCGATTCCTAAATTGCCTAAAGAAGCGGCTTCTCCAGAGCGATCGCCGATCTCCCTCGCGATGGCTAAAGACTGTTGATGGTACTCGATGACTTTCTGATACTGTCCGAGGGATAGGTAAGCGGCTCCTAAATTGCCTAGAGAATAGGCTTCCCCCCGTCGGTCGCCTAACTCCCTCGCGATGGCTAAAGACTGTTGATAGTATCCGATCGCTTTTTGGTACTGTCCGAGGGATTGGTAAGCGTTTCCTAAATTGCCTAAAGAATTGGTTTCCCATTGGCGATCGCCGATCTCCCTCGCGATCACTAAGGACTGTCGAAGGTACTCGATCGCTTTCTGATACTGTCCTAGTGAGTTGTAAGTGTCGCCTAGATTGTTTAAAGAATTGGCTTCCCCAGAGCGATCGCCGATTTCCTTATCTATGGCTAAAGACTGTTGATGGTACTCGATCGCTTTTTGGTACTGTCCGAGGGAACGGTAAGCGAGTCCTAAACTACTTAAAGAAAGCGATTCCACCTGCCGATAGTCTAACTCCCTCGCGATGGCTAAAGACTGTTGATGGTACTCAATCGCTTTTTGGTACTGTCTGAGAGAGTCGTAAGTAAGTCCTAAAGCGCCTAAAGAAAGCATTTCCCCTTGGCGATTTTTGATTTCTCGATAAATCTGTAAGGCTTTTTCCCAAGATTGTAATGCTTCCCGAAATTGACTGGTTTGATATTGTTGAATACCTTGTTGTAAAAGCCTATCTGCTTCGGCTTTCCTCGCGTTTGTATTTTGCGCCATCACCGCAGGGATGAGAGGGGGTAGCTTGCTGTTAACAACTGGTAGGGTGACGGTAGCCACTAGGGAAAGAGTAAGTAATGCGTAAAATTTGGGATTCATAGTTATTTCCGCTATCAGTTATTAGTTAATACACCTCATCATGAGTTCCAATGTTAATCAAAACTATCCTATCTGTTTGAATTTTCTCGTCTTGTTCTAAATAGAAAATGATGCGGCAATCATAACTACTTCCCATCTACAAAAGGGTGATTCTTGACAATCCCATAAGCGTAGGCTGCTGCCAAAGAAGCCATGTCAGGAGGCGACTCAGAATAAGCCAGAAAATTTTGCGGTCGGGAAAGTGCGCTTTCTAGCAACCCCTCATCTCGAATACCCTCTAATCCACCATGCTCGGCTATTTGGCGGTGATGAATCGCGAGAGCTACCCCATCAGCTATCCAGATTAGCTGGTTCATGAGCCTAAGTTGCCAGCTTTCTCAAAATATTCCAGTCTTCGCGCATCACTTCCTCCACCACTTCCATTTGCTGGACAAATTCGGGGTCGTAGGGTGTAAGCTCAAAGCCATTCGGCGTTTCCAAGAGGTAGAGCATATCGCCTTTACTAAGGCGCAGCTTCTCCACCAACTCTTTCGGGAAAATCACCCCCATAGAGTTCCCTACCGTTGTGACTTTTAACTTAATCATCGTTTTTTGACTGAGTAAATATGTCAATTATAGCACCTCCCATATTTCCTGAATTTCTCACATCACTTAACAATTTAGTATTAACTTTCCGAACCATTGTCTAATCTCTTGTTTTTCACTCTCTTCCAACGGAAAATCAATATTTTTGAATTGTTCGACCGTTCTCTGTTTGACTCCTAAAATCTCAATCCCCACAATCCTATCCGTCTCATTGTAATCATAGACAATCCCCGGAGCTAGTTCCTCAGAATCAATAACCTTTCCGTCAAAACGACGAATATAAGCGGCATTAGCGGCTCGATCATAGTCTATTTTCATATAGCAACCGCCAAGGCAATAAAGATTATAATTACTATATGGTGACATCTTTAACCCCAGCCCAACTAGACAACCTCAACCGCTTTCAAAAACGCCTTCCCCGTCATGCTACCCCAATTCGGATCTATAATCTTCCCAACGGTGGCAAAGCATTTCAATCGGACGTTCCCGCCAAAAATATTTCCGGTTCCTATGCAACCTACGAAAAACAAATTGATGCGGAAGGAATCACTCTCTTTTACACCAAAACAACCTACGCCCCCAACGGTTCTATTGTTCACATCAAACAAAAATACCCATGAAAACTAGACAAGAATACCTCAACGCCCTAGTCAACTTTGACCAACCCTTATCAACTATCCTCCCTATCCTAAAAACCTTTCCTTGGGACAGTAGCGAAGCAATTATCACCCTAAAAAAAGAGCATCTGATCGATATTCTCGATCGCTATCTCAATAACGCTCTATCTGCCACCGACTTAGAAAACTGGGCTGATGCCATCGAATGCAGAGAAGATATCGCCTATGAAACAGATTACGAAGCTATCATTAATGACATCATTTTTTACCTCGCTAACCCGACCTTAAACTATCCACTATCACCAAAAACAATCGAACAATACATCAGCCAACTTTCCCATTTAAAGTCTTCCTTAATTTCCTAAAAAATAGGCTTCTTATTTGTGAATTTTAATGGGGGTTTACTTGAATCTCAATTTTGTCCGAGGGGTTAAATTTAATTTCCTCGACAACGTAGGAACTCTTACTCGCCACCCCCTCGATCCCTCTTATTTCTAGAGGATCTAGCGAGGTTAAAGTTACTTCCGCTTTTCCTTCATTAACATCAACAATTTTGAAATTCTGTAGGGGTTCCTGCCAGCGTTTTCTATTCTGTTGTTCGACACTACTTGGTCGTACTAACCCGTCTATACTAATGACAGAAGGTCGGGTTTCTCTGATAATAACCTTGCCTTGAAACTCTATCTGTTTGATCTCTTTCATTGCCACTTCTTTTGTTTTTGATTCTCTCCCTAAAGCGATCGTTTTTGCTTGGGAATCGAACTTGATTAATCTCCCAGATAGAGAAGTGCCATTTTTTAAAGATACATTTGTATCATCTGGTATGAATACGGGAATTTTCTTGACGGGAGATCGATCGCCGGTGGCTGGTAGATGATAGCCAGCAAGAGAGGCGATAAAAACTAGGCTAGTTGCGGTTATTATTGGGTAGAGTTTTTTCATCTTTACCTTGCCTGAATGATCGGGATTTAGTTGGTTCTGTTTTCGATCTTGGATGTGGTGGGTTAGGAGTAACAGTAACCCAACCTAGGGTTTTTTCTAGAGGGTTTTTTCCATATTTTAGCGTCGGGATTGTCAAAGGGGAAGCGTTTTATCTTCTCTTTATGTTAAAACTTATGAAGGTACTCCTTTATGCGGTAAGCGATAGAAATATGACTCTACAAGAGCTAATGCGGTGGGCGGAAAAATTATCCGCGATCGAGAAACGGCAACTGATCGAAAAAATTACCGCAGAAATGGCATCGGAATCGGCAGAAGTTAATCAACCCCGTCCCTCTTTATGGGGTATATGCGCCGATTTAGGACAGGCTCCCTCGGCTGAAGATATTGATAAAACCCGACGAGAAGCGTGGGGAGATTTTACGGCAGAGGATCTTTAAGTGTTAAAAGCAGTTTTAAGTAGGTAGGCGTTAAAAATTATCAGATACCCCCCTTATCAAGGGGGGCAGGGGGGATCGAACCTGAAATCCATTTTAAATTTAATTATAAACAGCTACTTAGATACTCATGCAGTTATCTGGTATCTTTACATCGAATTATTGCGGCAACCGCCCTATATTTAAACGTTCCCTTAATTAGCCGAGATCGAAAAATTCAATTATCAACGGTTAATACGATCTGGTAGCAACGAACTAATCAAATTCCTATTCCCCGAATATAATTGGATGCGGTGGGTTAGCGCTACTCGTAACCCAACCTGCGGTTTTTGTCAATATATTTTTACTTTCCGAAACCTTTGTTCGGGCGGTTTTGTTTGGCAATACGGAGGGCTTTTCCGGTTTTGCCATCCTGTAGTGCGATCCGCATCGATCGCTTTTTCTGGTAGGATTGAATATCCGCCGCTAACGGATGATTGTTATCGATCCGTAGATGGGTTAAAGAACATATAAGACTCGTTTGTTTTCCCAATTCATTTTTTAGGAAACAAATAATTCCCCCCTCGTCTCCCGTGTAGAAAATTTTATCGATCGAAAACTGGTGATCGGGTTTGTATCGCTCGCCTTTTGTTTCAGCTATTTTTAACGTTTCGGGAGTTGCACGCACGGGGATCGGTAAACTTGCTTCCATTTTCTCGATTAAAAAACTAACTTGTCGGGGATCGTCGATCGACATGGGTTATTCTCCTTGATAAAATACAAAGAACTGGCGATAGAACCCGGTCGATCGAGTAGGATAGCGATCGAAAACGCCAATCAGGGACATTTTGCCGTGAGCGCTCCGAATTCGCCCCCTCCCGGAACACAGATACTAGGAACTTTCGCCAGTCTTCTCGGTTTGCTGGGGATTTTTCTCTATTTTACGGGATGGATCTATCGGTGGGCCTATTTCGGCTGGTTTAGCCTTGAGATCAACCGTCTGGACTTGCCCTTGCGTTCCTTCCTTTTTGTGCCGATACAGGTCTTCTGTGGCGATTTCGGGGCGTTGCTGCGAACGTTTCTGGCACTGGTTGCCGTTGCCTTTGCGATTCAATTTACTCTCTGGATTTTGTCTCCCCTGCCATCCTATTCAATTGTCAGTCAATCTAAACGGAAATTTCATCAAATATTTCACCCCCTAGGTTTATTAGTCCGGGGAATTCCCGAAGCTCTCCGAAAAGATTTGATCGCTGTTATTTGGTTATTAATTATACTTTTTTGGTTAGCCCGAATTCAGGGATCGATCGATGCCCGTCGCGATGCAGTTAATGATAGTTCTACCTTACCAGTTATCACTTTAGTTTTACCGGAAAAACAGATAGCGATCGGTCGTAATCCAGAGGATGTTTTTACCGATCCTTCTCTCAAAGGTTATCGAATTATCGGTGAGACTAAATTACTCGAAGAGCTGCGGGGAAAAGAAACGAATGATAGTAAAGTTAATCCCCCGCGAGTCTGGCGTTTATTAATCCAAAATAACAATTGGACTTATGTTTTTCGCGGGTTATCCCCTCAGTCGGCAGAAAATGAACGTCCGGCGATTCTAGCCATTCGCGAGGATAAGGAAGGACAATTGATGATTCTCGCGCCGGATGTCCCAGAATCCAGGTGAAACTCAATCGGGGAAATTATCGAATTATCCTTGAACATCGAAGCTTACTGCTATAATTACTTACGGACAAAGATAATAAATAAAATTTATGGGCGACTTTTTTGATAACGTGAGCCGTTACCCCCGCTATCTGATTAGCTTTAGTTTAGGGATTTTCTGCGCCAGAGATTCACGCTAAATCCGTTGAGTATAGGCTACATATCAGGACAAGCAATAGGCAATAGACAAAAGGGGCAATAGATAATCAGTCTCTAATGACGAGATTTAGTATCACACCCCTTCTTGTCTCTGATCAAGGGTTTTAGCTGCTTTATTTTAGCCTGATCGGATTAGCTTTTCCTGCGTTTTTTTCGGCTTGAGATTTTGAGTTTTAGGGTAACTTCTTGAGTGTTTTTTGAATTACCCCTTGACAATCAAAACAGTCGCTACGAGGCGATGGGATCAAACTTAATAAACAATTAGCAAGTATAAGCATTTGATGTCCCTGTTGCTGATGCACCAGTCACCACATCAACTGCGCGAATTACAGCAGGATTAACTTGATTTGGCCAACAGTTGGCCTGGAAGAAATTAGTTTTTTCCGAAAACTGTCCCTGTGCATCTGCAAGATCTCCTGTCAGATCGAATGGATTCTTTTGATTGACTAGATTCTCAACATAGAACTTGACTCTTCCACCAGGGGTAAAACCTTTACCGCTAACCCTTATGGCTCCACCAGTTTGATTCTTTGTAGTAAAAACAACGATTGATGGACTCACTGGTTTATCCAATAATTCCCAACCCTTCCAGGGGGGTACGCCATCCCACCACTTGTGCCAAACCCCATCATCCATGCCACGGGCAAAAACATCAAGCCTGTTAGTCCCCCAAGAAACAACTGTAGGAGGTCCTTGGATTTTGCCCCCCAGTGATTGCCATCCACTCCAACTGCCAGGACTTCCATTGCCATAATTATGATGCACAGCCCCCTCTTTTTGTCCGCGTATAAATACGTCTAGCCGGCCTTTGGACCATGCAACCGCAGCAGGAGGGTCAGATGTACCCAGTCTATTGGTGTTAATCGGACCACCTACATCATACCAATCTAATTGTGATGGTTTCCAGGGAAATACTCCATCCCATGACTTGTGTTTAATGCTACCATCCCAGGACCGGACAAAAATATCAATCCTGTCAGCCCCCCAAGAAACAACCGTTGGCGCTCCTTTTAACGGTGAGCCACCTAGTGTTTCCCATCCGCTCCAGTTATTAGGATTGCCATTTCCATAGTTGTGATACACATTCCCGTCTAAACCGAGTACGAAAATGTCTAAACGACCTTTAGACCATGTTACTGCGGCAGGAGGCTCAGATGTTCCACCCCCCAGAGGTTGCCAATCTAATTGTGAGGGTTTCCACCCCTTCCCATCCCACCACTTGTGGTAAATACCATTATCCGTGCCACGAGCAAAAATATCGATTCGATTAGTTCCCCAAGAAACAACTGTAGGAGAACCTAGAATCTGACCACCCAGTAGTTCCCATCCTGCTAAAGGTTTATCGTTGTTACTTCCATAATTGTGATACAGAGCGCCATCGACACCGCGGGCAAAAATATCAAGTCGATTGCTAGACCATGCCACTGCCACTGGGTAATCCGTAATCCCCCCCCCAAGCGGCTGCCAATCAAAGTCAGATGGTTTCCACCCGGCTTTGTTGTCGAACCACTTTCGATAAACACGACCATCCACACCACGAGCAAAACAGTTCAACCAAATAGGGTTTTTTACTATTGGTTCTGCCTGTCCAAACAAGCTTTTGTATTTTGTGACAATTGGATAGGGAATTGTGGCAATTTTTAACATAGGACATTTATGAATTTAGGAAATAAGTGTGGTTCTTCGTTACTTGGTATGGTTCGATATGAGGGCATAAATCGACTAAATCCTTATCTGGTAAAAGACTTAATTGATTAGTTCGCTCTAGATCGAAAATAATTGACAAAAATCGCTAAATGCCTTTCTATATAAGTGTTCCAGCCCTTATAACCCCCGTCCATTGCATAACACAAACCGAAGAGCCATAAGTGTTTAATTTTAAATGTTCCTGCGAACTTATTATCGAGCTTACTGTTCGACGAGTATAACTGTAATCCTAGACGGATTTTTTCCAGACAACATCCTTTTTAAGATTTTCTTAAAAATTAGAATTTATCCATCTAATCACCCTCTACCCCAGCACCGCATTCTTAGTCGTTGCTGAATTAAGGTATTAAGGTATCAATGCCAACCTTGCACCCATTCAAAAGTTAGTTTGGCTCTAAGTTTTAAAAATCCCTTATTAGTCGGGGAAATTCCTGACTCTCTCCACAAAGATTTGATATTCGATCGCTGTCATCCGGCTATTAATTATCCTCTTTTGGTTAGCCCAAATTCAGGGATCGATCGATGCCCGTTGCAAGCTTGAATGTACCCTTAACTGTATCTAGAGTGGAGCGATTCTGTATTTTTCTCCAGCCAGATAGTTATACCACTAAATAGTACAAAAGTCTAGGGATTCTGTTAAGTCCCTTGAATCGAGCGGCGTGGCAGCATCGAAGCTTACTGCTATAATTACTTACGGACAAAGATAATAAATAAAATTTATGGGCGACTTTTTTGATAACGTGAGCCGTTACCCCCGCTATCTGATTAGCTTTAGTTTAGGGATTTTCTTCGCCTTTTTCGGCTGGTTGGCCCCTTTATTAAAAAATCCCCTCACAGCGATCGCACTTGTGGGCTTTCTGGGGGGAACTTTCGCCTTTCTTTATTTCACCCTCAAAGCCATGCTCGGATTAGCTTGATACAATGGTAAGGGTTTCGCTGTTTTTAGGGGACGAAGAATTATGGCTAACGACCGTCGAGTATCTCGCGTGTCCTCGCTAATTAAGCGCGAGGTCAGCCAAATGTTATTAATGGAAATTAAAGATGATCGCGTCGGTGCCGGTATGGTTAGCGTTACCGATGTAGATCTCTCCCACGACCTACAACACGCTAGGATTTTTGTGTCTATCTACGGCAACAAAGATGCAAAGGCCGAAACCATGGCCGGGTTAAAAGCTGCTGCGGGATTCGTCCGACGTGAACTCGGTCAACGCATCCGTCTCAGACGTACCCCCGAAGTGGTCTTCCTAGAAGATTCTTCCCTCGAACGCGGCGATCGAATGTTACATCTTCTTGATCATATTAAAAGCGATCGACCCCCAGAAGATGACGATTCCGCTATCAGTGACCAGTGACCAGTAGAGGATAACTAAATTTAGGCAAAACTGGGAACTTAAAACTTAAACCTGATAAATTTCCAGAAACTAAAACCTAATTGGTTAGGCTAAAATCTCTGATGTGCTTAGTTTCTAAATTTCTTTTTAGCTAGGAGAATTGCCAGATTCTGCCTTTTGCCTCTTGCCTCTTGCCTTCAGAAGCTGATAACTGATAACTGATAACTGATAACTGAATAGTGAGCGATCGCATTTTATCCCTAAAAGAACGTATTGGTCAGATGATAGTAGTCCGCGCTTCCGGCTATCTCTTTGACCAACAAATCCGCTATCCTGCTTGGGAACCTGTCAACGGTACCCTAAAACATTGGTTAGAAACCCTCCACCTCGGTGGGGTGATTCTATTGGGAGGTAGCGCCGCCGAAATCGCTTTCCGTAGCCAACAATTACAAAGTTGGTCTGGCGATAATCCTCTCCTCATCGCCGCCGATATCGAGGAGGGGGTCGGCCAAAGGTTTTCCGGCGCTACTTGGTTTCCCCCCCCGATGGCCTTAGGAAAAATAGCCGAAAAAAGCTTGACAAAAGCCACAGAATATGCTATGGAAATGGGAGCAATTACCGCTAAGGAAGCACTAGCGATCGGGATTAACTGGATTTTAGCCCCAATTGTTGATGTGAACAATAATCCCGACAATCCGGTTATCAATATTCGTTCCTTCGCTGAAACTCCCGAAATCGTCGCTAATCTAGCTCAAGCTTTTATTTTAGGGGCCGATTCCTATCCAGTTTTGACCACGGCCAAACATTTTCCCGGCCACGGTGACACCAGCAATGACTCCCATCTCGATCTTCCCATCATCAACCACGATCATGATCGCCTAGAAGCGATCGAATTGCCGCCCTTTCAAGCAGCGATCGAGTCGGGGGTTGATAGTATTATGTCAGCCCATCTGTTAATTCCCGCTTGGGATGCCGAATTTCCCGCTACTCTTTCCTCGAAAATTCTCGGGGAAAAACTGCGCCAAAATCTCGGTTTTCAGGGTTTAATCGTCACCGATGCCCTGATTATGGGAGGAGTAACCAAAATTGCCAGCGCTGCCGCCATAGCAGTGAGGGCGGTACAGGCGGGGGCCGATATACTGTTAATGCCTCCCGATCCGATCGAAGCGATCGAAGCGGTGTATAGTGCCGTGCAAGCGGGTACAATTAGCGAAGCCAGAATTAATGATTCTTGGCAACGTATTCAACGGGCAAAAGAGAAATTAGGACAAAGACAGCCAACCTTAGAATCCTTAAGCAGTTTAGCGGCACCGGAAGCTCTAGAGATTGTCAGCGATATTTTAAAAGATTCCCAAACAGTTAGCGGTAATTTACCGATTAAAGCCACTCAAGGCCGCAATTTAATCATTATCGATGATTTACTCAACTGTGACTTTCTCGATCGCTCTTGTCCGGCGGTGACAATGCCCCGACAATGGGGTTATCAAACGCAAATAATCGACCGTAGCACCTTTAATCAGTCCCTTGTCTCCCCAGAAACGACTCTCCTACAAGTATTCATCCGTGGTAATCCTTTTCGGGGTAGTGCTGGATTAGGGGAGGAAACGAAAGCTATCTATCAAGCTTTGCTGAAAACTGGACAGATTCAAGCATTGATTATTTATGGCAGTCCCTACGTTTTCCAGTGGTTTCGTCAACAAAGCGGAGAAATTCCCTATCTTTTCAGCTACGGACAACAACCAAGCGCCCAAAAAATCGCCCTAGAAACTATTTTTGATTGGCCAACTAGCGGCGAAAATCAGACCGATACTTTCGTTTAAGTAGTCGTGAAAAATTAATTTCCTAGTCAAGATAGGCAAAAGGCAGAAGGCAAGAGGTGGTTAGATATGTGTAATTAATCTTGCGGTAGTGATCCGATAGTAGTGGTGAGCTATCTTGCTTATCTAGCCTGAGTTGTGTAGAATATTGACTAATAAAAATAATTACCTGACAAATGTCAAGAATTTGCTTTTTATGATTGCTGTTTTTATCAATATCTTCTCTT